>CAZOEV010000019.1:0-12286 GCA_964578915.1 uncultured Lentimicrobiaceae bacterium | reverse complement strand
CCCTGTCTCTACACCACCACAACCCCCACCGCCGCCATCACCACCACCATCCGGATTATCCAGAATCAATATTCCATGAATATGATTGGGCAATACAACAAAATCACCCAATTTCACAAATTTGTGGTGTTTTTAAATGGTTTTCCATAAAATATCGGCAATCACATCTGGTTTTGATAATTGCATTTTCTTTTCAACAATTTCCCCATAAAAATATTCGTGATTTTGATCCAAAATAGGTTTATCTTAAATTTCATAAACTAATTTTTATTCGGCTCGTAACTCCTAACAACATCCACAAAATCAGTTTTTCTAACTAAATTTTATTTTCATTGTAAAAAATATTTAAAATAAATTAACCCACTAACCAAAATATGTATTACTTTTGACCACTTGGTTAAACTAAATGATTAAATAAGATGGTTAACGAAAAAAATAGCTCCACCGAGCAAAAAATACTCGAAGCGGCCATGCTCGAATTTATCGAAAAAGGCATGGCAGGTGCACGTATGCAAGAAATTGCTAATCGCGCCGGCATCAACAAAGCGCTGTTGCACTACTATTACCGCAGCAAGGACAAGCTCTTTGCCGTTACTTTTGGGTTGGTTTTTAAATCCATCGCACCAAAATTCAACAATATCATGCAAAGCGAAACGGATCTTTTTGAAAAAATCCGGCGCTTCGTCAATGAGTACATAACGCTGATTCATAGCATGCCACATATTCCTGTGTTTATTTTGCACGAGCTCAGCAGCAATCCAAATCGTTTAACAGAATTATTTCTCGGCGTAGATATCCGCTTGGATAGCCTCAAAAATCAAATACTTGAAGAAAGCGAAGCGGGTCGCATCAGGGCAATAGCGCCAGAAGACCTGCTCGTCAATATCTTATCGCTGTGCATATTCCCGATAATTGCCAAGCCAATTATTAAACCAGTACTTTTTGAGGGAAGCGCCGAACAGTATAATTTAATGATTGAAAGACGCAAAACCCAGGCAGCAGAATTTATTATCAACGCCATTAAAAGCTAGAAACAATGATCAATAAAATTAAAATTGGGATGATAGGGTGTTTAATAGCGTTGCTGTGGATTCCCGGTATTTCCATGGCGCAATCGCCAATACACCTGAGCCTACAAACGCTCCTCGATTCCACCCTGGTGAATTATCCGCTGCATAAAAAGGCCGCCTTATTCGAGCAGCAAATGCAACTTCAAGTTCAGCAGCTCAGCAAACAGAACCTGCCTCAGCTGGAACTCAATGGAAAGGCTTCGTATCAAAACGAAGTGATAAGCATAGGCGCTGTTATGCCTGGTTTTGTTGGGCCGGAGCTGAGCAAAGACCAATATCGCTTTAGCTTGGACGTAAAACAGTCGATTTATAAAGGCAATTTTACGCAAAAACAAAGCGAAATGTATGGGGCACAAAAAGAAGCCTCGCTAAAACAAATGGAGATTGAGCTGCATGAGGTAAAGGCAAAAGTTGTGGAGCTCTTTTTCGGACTACAGTTCAACAGCAATCAGCAGCATATTTTGAGCACTTACCGCAAACAACTGGAGTCTAAAATTAGTGAGCTTGAATCGCTGTTGCGCAATGGAACGCTGCTGCAATCTACGTTGGACGGACTGTTGCTGGAAAAACTAAAAATCGAACAGCAGTTTACCGAAATAAAAAATGACCGCATAGTGCTTCTAAAAAACCTTAGCGAAATTACTGGAGTAAGTATAGACACTTCCACCCTTTTCGTGCTCGACGAACCAGCTATTCCCCTTGCAGAAAAACAGCAGCGCCCTGAATATCAGCTTATGGAGCTCAACCAGCAGCAAATCAATACCGGTAAAAAACTCGTAGATGTAAAACATCAGCCGGTGCTATACGCTTTTGGAACTGCGGGATACGGACGCCCAGGATTTAATGTGATGTCTGACGATTTCGACGATTTTTATATGATTGGGCTCGGCCTCAACTGGAAACTCTGGAACTGGCAACAAGGAAAAAATGAGAAACAAATCTACGACCTCAATGCTGATCTTATTGAGGTTCAAAAAGAAACTTTTCTTAAAAGTTTGCAAACCAGCCTCAATAGTTTTGAGCAGGAAATACTCAAACTACAGCGCCTCATTGCCAGTGATCAAGCCATTGTGGATATGCAAAGCCGCATTGCTTTAACGGCTGAAAAGCAACTTCAAAATGGCGTAATCACCAGTTCGCAATATGTGGAAGAACTGGAAAAGGAGCAGCAATATCAGCTTCAGTTGGAAACCCGCAAACTTCGACTTAGTTTAACAAAAATCAATTATTTATGGGCCCTGGGGCTTTTGTAACAACATTAAAATAAAAACGATATGAAACGCATACTAATAGTGATACTCAGCGCCGCCTCCTTATTCGGTTGCACCAATTCTCAACCAAATTCCGACGCTTATGGTAATTTTGAAGCCGACAAAACTTTGATTTCAGCAGAAGTTACCGGAAAAATAATGCAGCTCAATATTGAGGAAGGCGACTTGCTTATTCAGGGGCAAATTGTAGGGCAAATTGACAGTTTGGATCTTCACCTGAAAAAAGAACAGATGAATGCACAGATTCTGTCTGTTAAAGCAAATTTTGAACAGATCAATGCCCAGCTGGAAGTGCAGCAGCAGCAGTTGGAAAATATTGAAATAAACAAACTGCGCACAGAAAATCTGAAAAAGGAAGGTGCCGCCACCCAAAAGCAACTCGACGATGTACAAGGTCAATATGAACTTGCCAAAAAGCAAATCATTGCGATTAATTCGCAACGTAATGCATTGAATCAACAAATTAAATCCTTGCAAGAGCAGAAAAAACAAATCGAACTCAATTTGCAGAAAAGCACCCTCACCAATCCCGTCAATGGCAGCGTGCTCAATAAATACGCCATGACGGGCGAAATGGCCATGGCCGGCAAAGCGCTCTATGCTGTGGCTGACCTTTCAAGCCTAAAGCTCAAAGCTTATATATCAGGTCAGCAACTGAGTGAAATCAAGTTGGGCCAACAAGTGAAGGTGCTTATCGATGCACCGGGGGGCAAAATGGAACGTTTAAGCGGCAGTATTATTTGGATTTCGGAAACGGCAGAATTTACACCTAAAACCATCCAAACCCGCGAAGACCGAGTAAACCTGGTTTATGCTTTTAAGGTTAAAGTGCAGAATAATGGGCGACTAAAAATAGGTATGCCCGGAGAGGTTGTTTTTAATTCTGGCGAACAAAATTGATGGCCATGATCAAAAGTATAATTATCCAGAATTTATCCAAGACTTATCCGGGCGTCAAAGCCTTAGATGGATTAAGCTGTGAGATAAACTCCGGTGAAATATTTGGTTTTATTGGCCCCGATGGTGCTGGCAAAACTACCCTGTTTCGCATCCTCACTTCCTTGCTTATTCCCGATGAGGGAACGGCCACCGTAGATGGTGATGATGTGGTAAAGGACTACAAATCCATTCGCGCTAAGGTGGGCTATATGCCGGGTAAATTTTCGCTCTATCAGGATTTAACAGTAGAAGAAAATCTCAAATTTTTTGCCGGCGTTTTCAAAACCACCATTGCCGAAAACTATCACCTTATAGAAAGTATTTACAAGCAGATAGAGCCTTTTAAAAATCGGCTTGCCGGCAAGCTTTCGGGCGGGATGAAGCAAAAGTTAGCGTTAAGCTGTGCCCTGATTCATAAACCTGTTGTGCTTTTCCTCGACGAACCCACCACGGGAGTGGATGCCGTTTCGCGCAAAGAATTTTGGGAGATGCTGCATCAGCTAAAAAGCACTGGCCTTACTATCGTGGTTTCCACGCCCTATATGGACGAAGCTGCACTTTGTGATCGGGTGGCACTTTTGCAAAATGGAAAAATCCTCAGCATTGCCAGTCCGCAGGAAGTGGTAGCGCAATTTCCGCACAAGCTCTACGGTATTAAAGCAAAAAAGCTGTACGCGCTTAATGAATTGCTCAAGCAGGAGAATCAGGTGCATTCCACTTATTTATTTGGTGATAATATTCATTTGGTGCTTCAGCAAAATGCTTCTATTGAGCAGCTTATGGGTAATATTAAAGAAAGAAATTTTGACGATGTGCAGTGGGAAATCATTTCGCCGGGCATCGAAGATTGTTTTATGGAACTAATGCGCGAGGCATGAAAACAGCGGTAACAGTAAAAAATCTTGTCAAGAAATTCGGAAGTTTTGTAGCCAACGATAACCTCAATTTCGAGGTGTATCAGGGCGAAATATTTGGTTTTTTGGGCGCTAACGGCGCCGGAAAAACCACTGCGATAAAAATACTTTGCGGCCTGTCCAAACCCACTTCAGGTGAAATAACCGTGGCTGGGTTTGATGTGTATAAGCAAACGGAAGAAATCAAGAAGAACATTGGTTATATGAGTCAGAAATTCAGCCTTTACGACGATTTAACCATTCAGGAAAATATCCGCTTTTACGGTGGAATCTACGGCTTAAGTAATGCTGCCATCAAGACGAAAACAAACCAGTATATGGAAGCCCTCGATTTACATGAATATGCCAAAAGCAGGGTGTCTGATTTGCCTTTGGGTATAAAGCAAAAGCTAGCTTTTTCGGTGGCGGTGATGCACGAGCCAAAAATTGTTTTTCTGGACGAACCCACCAGTGGTGTAGATCCTATCACCCGCCGTCAGTTCTGGGATATGATTAATGCGGAAGCAGAAAAAGGCACCACCGTATTTGTTACCACGCATTATATGGATGAAGCGGAATATTGCCACCGCATCAGTATTATGGTGGATGGCCGCATGGATGCCTTGGACAGTCCACTCAACCTAAAACAGCAGTTTAAGGTCGATAGCATCGAAAAAGTATTTATTCAGCTGGCAAGAAAAGCCACACGTAGCGAGTAATATCTATCAAAGAATAGCTTTAGATGAAAGAATTTATTATAAAAGAGTTTAAACAGATTTTTAGGGATTACCGCACCATGACGATCCTGTTCGGTATGCCCATTGCACAGGTGCTGCTATTTGGTTTTGCCCTTACGCTGGATCTTGAAAACGTTCATTTTGCAGTGCTGGATCAGGCCAAAGACGAACATAGCCGAAAAATTATCGAGAAAATTGACGCCTCAGAATACTTTATTTTAGATCATTATTTGAGTTCTCCTGATGAAATAGAAGGGGTTTTTAAGGAAGGTATTGTGAAAGAAGTGCTTATTTTTGAACCCAATTTCAGCCAAAAGCTTACCAAAGAAAATAGCGCACAGTTACAAATCATAGCCGATGCCAGCGATCCCAATGTGGCCAATATGCTAGTCAATTATACACAGGCTATCGTCAGCAATTACCAGCAAAATCTGTTTTCCGGAAATCCATTGAGCCAGATGGCTACCCCTGAGCCCATGTATAAATACAATCCGGCGCTAAAAAGTGTGTATATGTTTGTGCCGGGCATTATCACCGTTATTTTGCTGCTGGTGTCGGCCATGATGACTTCCATCAGCATCGCCCGCGAAAAGGAATTGGGAACCATGGAAATCCTGCTGGTTTCGCCCATCAAACCCATCCAGATAATTGTCGGGAAAGTGATCCCCTATATGCTCTTATCCTTTATCAATTTTGTTGTTATTCTGCTGCTATCTTTTCTGATATTAGATATGCCCAGCAGCGGCAATATGCCACTGCTGCTGGCCGAAACCTTTTTATATATCTTTATGTCGTTGGCTTTGGGAATTTTTATTTCCACCGTGAGCAACTCCCAGCAAACCGCCATGTTGCTGTCAATGTTTGGCCTTTTGTTGCCCACCATATTACTGTCAGGATTTATTTTCCCGATAAAAAACATGCCCGACATACTTATTTGGATAAGTCATATTATGCCTTCCAAATGGTTTATCATCATCATCAAAAGCATTATGCTTAAAGGAGCAGGGCTGATGGATGTATGGTTTGAAACCTTGATAATACTGGCTTTAACCCTGTTTTTCATTGGCTTAAGTATCAAAAAATTTAAAATCCGCTTATCATGAGAACCATCAGATTCATCATAGAAAAGGAATTTAAGCAGATTTTTAGAAATAAAATGATGCTGCCCATTATCTTTGTGCTGCCTATAATTCAGCTGATGATTTTGTCCTATACGGCCACTTTTGAAATAAAAAATGTGAGTCTGGGCATTGTCGATATGGACCAGAGCAATAGTTCGCGTGAGCTTATTCACAAGTTTAGCGCATCACCGTTTTTTAATATTTTGGCGCAGGACTTCAATATGAAACAGTTGGAACTGCAAATGAAACGCGGCGATCTGGAACAGATCATCTATATCAATAATGGTTTTGAAGAACAGCTCAGGGCTGGCGAAGGGCCACGGGTACAAATTATCACCGATGCTATCAACGGCAGCGCTGCCAACTTAATGACCTATTATGCCTCGGCCATAATGATGGATTTTAATAAAAACATCCTGCTGCAAACGCAGCCTATGTTGGCTTCTGGATTGGGCATTAGCACGCCTTATCAGTTTTGGTATAATGCCGGACTTGACTATAAAAAGTATATGGTTCCTGGAATTTTAGTGTTGTTGGTTACTATGATTGGCGCCTTCCTTTCGGGGATGAATATTGTACGCGAAAAGGAGATTGGAACCATTGAGCAACTGAATGTTACGCCCATCAAAAAGCACGAATTTATTATTGGGAAACTCATGCCATTCTGGATTATTGCCATGTTCGATCTTATTCTGGGAATGTTGCTGGCACGTTTTGTTTTCGATATACATATTGTGGGCAGCATAGGTTTCGTGTTTGGTGTTGCTTCTGTATATTTATTAGCAGTATTAGGCCTTGGATTATTTATCAGCACCATCACCGACACCCAACAGCAGGCCATGTTTATCGCCTGGTTTTTTATGGTGATTTTTATCATGCTCAGCGGACTTTTCACCCCAATCGAGAGCATGCCTAACTGGGCTCAACTTATCAATATTGTCAATCCCATTACTTATTTTATTGGTTTTATGCGGCAGGTAATGCTCAAAGGATCAGGCTTTATGGATGTATGGCGCGACGTGCTTGGAATTGGTATTTACGCCATTTCAATACTATTGCTTGCCACTTTGCGCTATAGGAAAACGAGTTAGGGGAGGGGTTTAGATTAAGGCTTAGAATTTCTTTTGATTTTTTGAATCTTGAACCCCTCCGATAAGTCAAAAAATTAAGAATGCCACCAATAGGCGAAAAACTATTGTTCTAAAAGAGATGAATATCAAGCGTTTAAAATTTCAATTTTAGCTGATTTCGTGTCTTAGTGACAAAATGCTGTTTTTCGGAGTAGGCTCAATCTTTGAATTCTTGAATTATTGAATCTTTATATCTTCTTTCATTTCAGCTTATTCACCTGATCATTCAAATAAGATATTACCGTTCCAAAACCAAAAATTCCGGTAATGATAAGTACCGAAGCAAACACCCGACCCATGGAAGTAACCGGATAAAAATCGCCGTAACCTACTGTTGTTACAGTAACTAAACTCCACCAAAGTGTTTCTTCGGCGGTAGTGATATTGCCAACGTTGCGTTCAAAATAAAGCGTTAAGAAGGAAGAGACGATAACCATAAGCACGATAAACATCACCGCAAGCCCATAAAAAGAATCTTTTTTATTGGATTTCAGGAATTTCACCAGAATATTATACGACTTAAATATACGTAATATCCTAAATACCCGAAAACTACGTGCAAAGCGCAATTCATGGATGACAGGAATCGAAGAAAGCAGATCGAGCCAACCATAAGTATAGAAAAACTTCCAGCGGTTTTTGCTTTGCTTTAGCTCCGAGAAAAAATCGTATAAAAAGAAAGCACACAGTGCGTAGTCGTAATAATTTAGCAGCAAATAAAGCTCTGATTCGGGTTCTAGAAAAAAGGTAATTGACAAAAGCAAGATGCTAATCACAGACAAAAGCGCGATGATAAGCTTATTAATAGTCATTTTATCAAAATTGGAGCTGCTAAATTACTGAAATTAATTTGTTTCTACTTTTGCGGACTCAACTTGAATACCAATCCGCCTGTAAAACCAAACTGAAGTATTGGAGAGTAAGCGCTAACACCTGTATTTACGCCGCTGCCGCTGCTCCACCATAAGTTTGCGCCAACATCAATTACCGGAAAGTTGAGGTTGGCTTGCACACGCAAACCCAAATTGGGATTAAAAAAGTAACTCATGCCAGCACTAATACCAGCGGCAAACTTCGTCACATTACTAAAGCCGTTGCCTTTGGAGGCGTATGTTACGCCACCGATTTTTGCGCCACCAAATACTTCGAAACTTTCCGAAACAGGAACAATCCTATTAGTGCCGATGAAAAAATAATTTGTGCTGGCCATCGAATTGATGTCAACATAACCAGGCGAATACACTATAATTCTCGAATCCTGCCTGGAATAGGACAGTTCAAGCTCGTAAACAGGACTTAGTGTGTAGCTTAAACTCCCACCATAAGTGTGTCCATCATATATTTTGCCGCTTCCGCCATAAATTGGGAACTTGTCGCTAAAAGTATAGCCGCTGTGCATAAAAACCTTAAAATCCTGACTAAAGGAGCTCATTGAAACCAGGATAAAAAAGACAAAAAGAAGTTGTTTTTTCATAGGTTTTATTAATAAGTTATTTAAGTGCTGCTATTTGAATTGCTATTATTTCTGGCTAAATACTTGCCAACTATTATGGCAACTATTATGGCAACATAAAGCTGACCAATTATAGCTATAAGGTATGACAAGGTCTGCGTTTCGCTGCGGATTGGTGTTATATCTCCATAGCCAACAGTGGCCATAGTGATAAAACTAAAATATAAAAAATCTACAAACCCAGGCTTAACTATTGACTCAGGAAAATGATAAGCATTGGGATAATACATATAAAACAAATTGGAAAGGTTACCTGCAATAATGCCAAACAGTAAATAGATTATTATTACTACAATAATAACATCAGCGTTTACACTGGCCGACCTGCCAATAAAGCGTAATAATGAACCAATAACAAAACTAAAAAACAATACCAAAAGAATTAGTTTTACCTGATCATATAAGTTGAATAATAGACCAATAGGCTCCAGCCACAGTATGATAATTAGGGCAGAAACTGCCAGATACCGGGCAACTTTATTTTTTGATTTAAAATCTGTGGCGGCCACCATACTTTGGATAAACAAAAAGGTCATTGCAATAAAAAACAACAATTCCGCAGTAAAATTATCACCAGAAAAAGCTGGAATTACCAAAACCATTAAACTAGCTAACAATAGCAGCTTAAAGCGGTTTTTCTGAATTAAAAGATTGATATGATGACCTAAACGAAAATGCATAAGATGCTGTTTACAAGGGGTTAATCTTAGTTTTCCCAGCCGCCTCCAAGGGCTTTAAACAATTTCACATAGGAGCTCAAAAGTTCTTGCTTCGTTTGCGATACGGCAAGTTCTGTTGAAAATAGCACCCGTTCGCTATCAAGCAGTTCCAGGTAGCTGGTTACTCCGCCGTTGTATCGGTCTCTCGAAAGCATTGCGGCATTGAGTGCAGCATCAAGTTGAATTTGGCGAATTGCAATTTGCTGTTTGTAGCTTTCAATCTCAGTTAAAACATCCTTTACTTCCAAAAATGCTGCAAGCACAGTTTGCTGGTAGTTGGCTTGTAATTCTTCAATGCGTTTCAACTCGATTTCTGCGTTCTTTTTGTTCTTGCCATAATTGAAGAGTGGTCCAAATATGCCAGCGCCAAGTGACCAAGCCGGATTTCCGCTAAAAAGGTTTTTAAGATCGTTGCTGGCCACACCGCCTGCCATTGTTAGGCTCAATGACGGAAAACGCATGCTTTGAAACATGCCAGCCACAGCATATTGCTCAATTAGTTCCTGTTCGGCTAGCATAATGTCTGGTCTTCTTTGTAATAGCTCCGAAGGGATAATGTTAGGAATAGTAGGCGGAGTTTTCTGGTTTTTAAGACTGCCGTGGAACAGGCTGTCGGCCACAAAACTTTCGCCAAGCAGCAGATGCAAGGCGTGAATGGTGTTTTCGGAAAGCTGCTCATAAAGCGGCACGGCTACTGCTGCCTCAGCTTGCTGTATCACAGCCTGATTGAGATCGATTTCGGGCACTACTCCTTTCTCTAAACGCTGTGATACAATATTTACAGATTCATCCCGCGATTTCAAGGTGTTTTGCGCTATTCTTAAGCGCTCACGATAATCGAGCAACTGAAAATAAAGACGTGCCGTTTCGCTTTCAATGCTTAACATCGTTGCCTGATAAGCGAATTTTGAAATTTCAAAATTCGCTTCGGCAGCGTATTTGGCGTGGCGGTATTTTCCCCATAAATCCAGTTCCCAGTTGAGCAAGCCCACACCAAAAGCATTATTTACAGGAGCTGCAAGCTGGCTGCTACCAGTAAAATCTCCCCGGGAAATACCAGCCTGATAACTTATTTGTGGCCAAAAATCTGCTTTTGAAATTCCTGCGGCCAGCGCAGCTTGTTCAATCCGGCTCATCGAAATCATGACATCATAATTATTTCTCAATGCTTTAGAAATCAATGTGTCGAGCACAGGATCGGTAAATTGAGCCCACCAAGCTGTGTTGGGTGTTGTTTCGGCTTTTTCAAGACTATCGCTAAAAGAATCAGGTAATTCAGCTGATTGCGAAGCATATTTTGGGCCAACCAAACAGCCGTTCAAAAGCAAAGCAAGTATCAAAGCACTCAAGCTTATAGAAAGTGTTCTTATTTTGATCATCCCTGCGTTGGTTTTTCTGGGTTAACTAACTTTCTTTTCTTTTCGTAGCCGGCTACTTTTCCAATAAAAATGTAAAGCATCGGATACATCACTACGCCAATTAACGTGGCTACAATCATTCCCCCTAACAAGGTCATTCCCATTACTTTGCGCGATTCGGCGCCAGCACCCGAGGCAATAAGTAGTGGCAAAATACCAAGAACGAATGAAAATACCGTCATCAGAATTGGTCTGAAACGAAGGCGTGCAGCCTCCATGGCTGATTCGTAAAGAGAGCTGCCTTCTTCAAACTTCATCTTAGCAAATTCAACAATCAGAATAGCATTTTTGGCCGCCATAGCAATAAGCATCACCAAGGATATCTGTGCGAAAATGTTGTTCTCATAAGAAAGGCTGAAAAAGCGCGCGATCCACAAGAACAAAAATGCACCAAACAACGCAAAAGGTGTGCCCAACAATACACTAAATGGCAGCGACCAACTCTCGTAAAGTGCTGCCAAAATGAGGAACACAAGAATCAGCGAGAAAGCAAAAATAATGGCAGTTTTACCCGAGGCAGCCTCTTCCTGATAAGACATAGCATTCCAGGCATAGCCCATATCCGCAGGCAGCGTTTCAGCAACTTCTTTTAAGGCTTCTCGCGCCTGCGTTGAGGTGTAGCCTGCGGCGGGCATTCCGCTAACTTCAATAGCCCTGTACAGGTTAAAACGTGTCGTAAACTCAGGTCCCACACTGTTTTCTACTTCCACCAGCGCCGAAAGTGGTACCATATCGCCTTTGTTATTTTTTACAAAAAAGTTATTTAATTGGTCTTCATTTTGACGATAATAAGGCTCTGCTTGCAAATATATACGGTAAAGTCGCCCAAATCGGTTAAAGTCATTGATATACATACCGCCCAGCAGCGCGCCAATAGTGCTGTGCAATTCCGTGAGGGAAACGCCTGCTTTCAATGCTTTTTCTCGGTTTACATAGATAAAACGCTGTGGCACATCAGACCTGAATGTGGTGAAAGCATTGGATATCTCAGGGCGTTCGTTGGCGGCTTGTATAAATTTCTGGGTGTTTTCGGTAAGATAATTCAGTGTGTTACCGCCTTTGTCCTGTATCATAATGCTAAAACCTGAACCATTGCCTAAGCCTTGAATCGGCGGCGGTCCAAATGCCATCACATTGGCTTCTTTTATGGCATAAAATAACTTAGCGTTTAGCTTGTTTACCATTTCGGCAACAGAAATATCTCGTTCGTCCCAATCTTTAAGTGATACGAAAACAGATGCTGTAGAGGTTGACATGCCGCCCGATAGCAGGTTGAATCCTGGGATGGTGGTATAATATTCTATGGATTCTTCTTCTGCTAATACTTTTTCAACGCCTAAAACAGCCTCCAGTGTGCGCGAAAGAGATGATGCTCCTGGCAATTGCACATTCATGATGAAATATCCCTGATCCTCGTCAGGCATAAAAGCACCCGGAACACGCAAGCCTATAACGCCGGCAAGTAATGCGATAAC
>CAZOEV010000018.1:0-12375 GCA_964578915.1 uncultured Lentimicrobiaceae bacterium | reverse complement strand
AGTCTGCAATAAATACAGTGATAAGTTCGGCATGGGAACGTTGGTCGAGGGATTCGCGTAAGGCGATAAGTTTTCCATCGCGCGCCAGGCCAACCGAGCAGGCTGTTGTCGCGGTTTCTATCAGCAGAATTGTTGTCACGGTTAAAAGCTATTTTTCTGTTTGCTCAAAAAGTTTTTCTTCGTCCACCGTTTCTATGGTGTCGTCGTTTTTCAAGGATTTGGAAACCGCACGATAAGGACCTGTAACTACTTCTTCGCCTTCGGACAAACCGCTCAAAATCTGGATATAGGTGTTGTCCTGGATGCCGGTCTCTACCTTACGCAAACTGGCTTTGTTGCCATCAACTACAAACACATATTCGATATAAATATCCTTTTCGGCAGCATCCTTTTTGTCCTTTTTCGCCTTCGCTGAAGCGCTCTTAGAGGTAGTGTCTTCGCGTGTGGTAACAGCCTGGATGGGAACGCTGAGCGCATCCATCATGCTTTTGGTCTGGATATCAACAGTAGCTGACATGCCAGGGCGGAAAGGCGAGCTGATTTTATTTTTATCGTTGATCAGGTCGGTATAAGAGTCCTTAAGCATCATCACTTTCACTTCAAAATTAGTGACCTGATCGGCACTCACGCCCACATTATTGGCTGAGGTAGCGATTTCCGTAACATAGCCTTTAAACTTGCGGTTGAGGTAGGCATCCACTTCTATAAGGCAGGTGTCGTTTAGCTTTACGCGTGGAATATCGTTCTCGCTCACCTCCACCTTCACTTCCATGGCGTTGAGGTTGGCAATCGACATAATTTCTGTTCCTGCTGAGAACTGTGATGCTCCGGTAACGCGCTCGCCCACTTCAATATTGAGGCGCGACACTGTGCCGTCGTTGGGCGCATAGATGGTGGTGCGGTTCAGGTTTTCGCGCGATTCGCGCAAGGCAGCTTCGGCGTTTTTCACTTGATATTCGGTGCCTTTTAGGCTTTCTTGAGCGGCAGTGAGTTCGGCTTCATTCACCTTAAAAGTGGCTTGAATGCCTTCCCAGTCAGAATCAGAAATAACCTGCTGTTCCCACAGTTTTTTGTTGCGCTCATAATCCACTTTGGCCTTTACAAACTGTGCATCGGCCTGCGCCACACGGGCTTTGGTGTTGGCCATATTGGCCCGCGCAGAATTGAGCGAAGCTTCCACCTGCTCAAAATTAGACACATACAGTGTAGGGTCGATTTTAGCCAGCTTATCACCTTTATACACATAATTTCCTTCGCGCACAAAAAGCTCGACCACCTCGCCAGAAATATAAGGGCTGATCTTTACTTCGAGCGCCGGCTCAATTTTTCCGTTGGCAACAACAGTCTCAATAATGGTACGCGTTGCAGCCTGTTCTGTAGTAACCTGTTGCTCGTATTTACGGCTGTTTTTTACCACCACAAGTACAACAACAAGCACCACCACCAAAAGGGCGACACCGATATACCATTTGGAATTATTGTTCTTTTTAGCTGCTTTCATCAGTTTATTGTTTTAAAATTATTTGCGAAGCTTATGTCCTGCTTATAAAAGTTTATTGCCATCTTATTCAAACCTATTGAATGAGCTTATGGAACTTCTATGCATCAAAATTACTTTATTTTGAGAAACCAAAAAATGCTTGCCCCATAAAATGCCAAAAACCTCAACACTTTTTGGTGATAAGGTTTTGTGAAAGGCATTAGCAACGTCTTTTTTATTCATCCTGAAATGCTTCCATATCGGCTAGCGTAAGTGTCTTTCCAAGGTAAAACTCTAGGACTTTCAGTTTGAAGATAAAGTCGTATTTGGCTGACAACAGATCCGACTCCGCAATGGCGAGCTGATTTTTAGAAGTATTATAATCCAGTGCATTAACCATGCCCACATTGAATTTTTGCTCGGTATATTTGAACGATTCATTGAGGCTGCTCAATGATTTTTGGCGTGCCTGAAAAGATTTATACGCTGCAATGGCATCGGAATAAGCTGTTTCAACATTTTTGCGAAGCGTGTTTTTGGAAAGCTCCAGGTTGTAATTGGCATTGAGTAGGTTTACTTTCGTGCGGTTAATATAGGAACTCACCTGATAGCCATTAAAAATAGGAATACTCAACCGAAAAGAAAGCGTGGTATTTCTGTTGTCTCTAATTTGGTCGTTGAAGGGCTTCACCTCATTATATAAAGGATCATTGAAATCGTTGCTGCCACGGATTTGGTCAGAATAGTTTGTTCCGAAACCCGCATTCATTGAAATACTCGGACTGCGGTTTCCTTTTGCAACGGCCAGAGCGCGTTCGGTGGCATCGTAGTTGAGCTCGGCGGATTTAATTTCCGGCATCAGACCAAGGGCAGTATTGTAGATATAGTTAACGGGAAGCATTTCGGGCGCTTCCTTTACCACGAGCTGTGGATTGTCGATTTCTATTTTTGTTTCGGCTTCCAGTTCAAGCAGTTGCAGCAAGTCCAAGAAGGCCAGATTGAGCTGGTTTTCGGCTTGCACCACCGAAACTTCTTCGTTGGCCAGCTGCGCTTGGATTTCGAGCAGGCTGCCACGGGCGAGTGTTCCGGCTTCAACAAGTTTTGAGGTACGGCTTTCCTGTTGACCGCTTATCTCGCGCTGGCGACGGGCATTATCAAGCAGCTCGCGATTAAAGAGAATCTGAAGATAATAACCGGCTACGTTAAGTGAAATATCATTTTTGATTTTATCTGACTGGTATTTTGCGGCCAGGTATTCGCTGCGGCGCTGCTTCAGGGTATTTACCTTTTGAAAGCCATTGAAAAGCGTAACACTACTATTGACGTCGAAATAGCTTTGTTGGGTTTGCTGATCTACATAAGTATAGGTCGCAAGGTCGATAGAACGCCCCCAACCATAAGAATGCGAAGCCTGTCCGTTGAGGCTGGGCAGGAAGTTGAGCTTACTTTCCAGTTCATTGATTTGGCTGGTTTCCACATCGAGGTAGCTTTGCTTTATGCGGATATTATTTTCCAGCGCGTGGTTGATGCAGTCTTCCAGCGTCCACACTTTTTGAGCAAGCAGTCCGCCCGAAAGCAGCAGCATGGCGAAACTAAATACCAGCACAAATTTTAAATAGCTATTGTTGTTGCTGTGAGGAGTGTTCATTCTGAATAGGAATAGAATTAATATTTTAAGATTTGTTTTCTATTAACCAAAAACATGCCAACTTCATAATTGTTTCAGCCAAAGTGTTTTAACTTGCTGTTGATTTTTATATATGAAGTATAAAGTGTTCAAAAGCTTACAGCGGTTGTTCGCTTTCGAACAGCTTGAAGGATACAAAGGTACGTATAAGTATTCGAAGATTAGAAGATTCAAGGATTCAAAGACCTACCTTTTTTCAATCGGTAGGCAGGTTCAAAGATTTGTGGACGTTGTGTAGTTATTTCGCGTAATAAAGAGATTCAAAAATTAGATGTTGGTTAGCAACGGAACTCAATCTTTGAACCTACCTTCCTGCAGTTAGCAGGCAGGTTTTTGAATATCTGCAGACCGCAGGAAGGCAGATTTTGAATCTTTGAATTGCGCTAACAGTCAGTAGGCAATGGAAGAAGATTTCGTAGGGTATGCTGAGACCGCCACGTCGTTTAATAGCGCTTGGGCGCTATTTAACTCCTCGCGGAATCGAACTTTGATAGAAGTTTGTGGGTAGGGGGATGGACTGATGATTAAGTTCGCAGCGGATGCTGCAGGATAATTCCACGAAGCAAATGCTTCGCGGAACACGGGTTGAAAAACGCAAAGAATTTTGGCAGATTTACATCAACTAAAAACTTATATCCTTCAATGCTGGAGTTCATAATCTAAGATGCTTTTATCTGAAATTTTCCTGGCATACTCCAAACATGCAATGATATCTTCTTTTTCGAGTAGCGGATAAGCCGCCAAAATATTTTCGTAAGTTTCTCCTGCGGCAAGGTATTCAAGAATAGTGGTAACGGTTATTCTAAGTCCTCTGATTATCGGTTTACCGTTGCAGATATCTGGTTTTATAACTATTCTGTTTTCGCTTCTTTGCATGATACTGTTTTTTACAAAGATAGCTTTTGTTTTGACATTATTAAAAAGTTTTGAACTAGCATACCTTATTACGCGACTATATCAGATTACACCATTTTTTGTCCATTCCGAATCGACGTAACTCCTCGCGGAATCGAACGCTAATAGAGACTTTGTGGGAGGCGGCCTTGGTAGGCGATTACGTTCGCAGTCCACGCATTAGGCGGGACTGCAAGCCAACTCCACGAATTCTTGTGTTTGGATGGGACTTCTCGGAACGCAGAATAGATTAACAAAGCCGCAGGTGATAGATCCTAAACCACCCAAGCTTTCCCAAAAACTTGCACAAATGACCCATCTGCTTTACTTTTACACCATAAAACCAAAGCTATGAAATATTTTGCGCTGGCCATGTTGGCTTTTCTCTTTTATAAGCCCGCCACAGCACAGCACCAATGCAGTCACCACGCCTCTTTTAGCAAATCACCGGTAGCAGATACCATCGATGCGATTCATTATGCCATTCATCTGCAAAATATTGACTTTGCACAACAAACGATTCAGGCAGAAACGCATATCAGGCTGCGGCCTAAAATGGCAGTAAATACTATTCCACTTGAACTTAAAGCATTGCAAGTTAGTAGTGTTAGTAGTGATGATGTGGATGTTAGCGGCTTCTCGCAAAGCGGCGATCTGCTGCATATTAACCTGAGCGAAAGTCTGACCGAAACCGATACCGCTACATTTATTATCGCTTACGGCGGAAGTCCTTTCCACGAAAGTTGGGGCGGATTTCACTTTAGCGGCGGCTATGCTTTTAATCTGGGCGTAGGTTTCGAGAGTGACCCACACAACCTGGGCAAAGCTTGGTTTCCGTGCGTTGACGATTTCAAAGACAGGGCAACTTATGAGGTATTTATAACCCTGCCAGATAACCTCACGGGCATTGGCGGCGGACTGCTGGCCAGCGTTACTGATGCAGGAAACAACCAGCAAACCTGGCACTGGCAGCTCAATCAGCCTATTCCAACTTACCTGGCATCGGTAGCTGCTGGCAATTATATACTTTATAGCGATACATACCAAGGCCTGCAGTCAGAAATTCCGATCACCATTTATACGCGTCCTGCTGATACCGCCAAAGTGGCGAACTCATTCAGCAATCTGCACGCCATTATGGATTTCTTTGAAAACCGCTTTGGCCCCTACCCTTTTGAGCGCATCGGCTATGCCGGAACAGCTATCGGTGCTATGGAACACGTAACGAATATCGCTTATCCGCATTTTGCCATAAATGGAAACCTCAGCTATGAATACCTGTTTACGCACGAGCTTTCGCATATGTGGTTTGGCAATACCGTAACCTGTGCCGATGCCGGCGATATGTGGCTCAATGAAGGCTGGGCAACTTTTTGTCAGTACTTTTTCAAGCACGATATCTATAGCCCGGAAGTATATCGTCAGGAGATGAACGAAAACCATTACGACATCCTTAAAAATGCCCACCTCACCGATGGGAGTTACCTTTCGTTGGATGATGTTCCCACTGAATATACTTATGGCACAACAGTTTATGATAAAGGCGCAACGGTGGTTCACACGCTGATGAATTACCTCGGGCAGGAAGTTTTTTTCGAGACCATCAAGGCCTACGTGCAGGAATATAAATTTGCGCCGGCCAGTTCCGAAAATATGCGTGATTTTTTGTCAACCTATACGGGACGTGACATGACCGGCTTTTTCGACAACTGGGTTTTTACCGCTGGAACGCCTCATTATAGCATTGATTCGTCAGTGGTAAGTCCGTCGGGAGATGCCTTTGCGGTGCAGCTTTATTTGCGAGCCAAACACAAAGGTGCTGATTATGTGGGCAGCAATCACCAGTTTGAAGTCGGTTTTATGCAGCCCAATGGCGAAATCATTACCGATACTGTAGTATTTGACGGCACGCACGGCTATAGCCAGAAAACGCTTCCTTTTGAGCCGCTATTTATCCTTGCCGATCCTTTTGACCGCACCGCTGATGCCACTTCTGACGAAGCGATGGTGCTGCGCGAAACTGGCGAATTTTCCTTCCCGAAAGCGGGTTTCCGGCTGTATGTAGATCAACTGACTGACACAGCCTATTTCAGACTGACACACCACTGGGTTGCACCCGACAGCCTGAAAATCGCTATCAATGGCCTGCGTCTTTCGCCATATCGTCATTGGGAAGTGAATTACTTAGCAGAAACGCAGGCCAATCTTCGGGGACGATTTTTTTACAGTGATGGCCAAAGCCTGGATGGCAGTCTGCTTGTAAACCCAACGGATTCGGTGGTTATTCTTTATCGTGCCAACACTGCCGGCGACTGGCAAACCGTTCCTCAGTACCGCGAAGGCCTTTGGAATATCGGTTATATTTATGTGGAGAACCTGCTTCCTGGCCAATATACTCTGGCAGTGTATGATACCGAAATTGTAGGACTCAGCGGCAAAAATTTCATCTTGCCTAATACTGAAATGAGGGCATTCCCCAATCCGGCCAACGAACAAATCACGCTAAGTTGGGACAAGCCATGCAGCGGAACAATCAACTTTACCGAACAGGATGGCAAACAAAGCCATCAGCTCAGTTTTATTGATAAATCTAAGTTGAAAATTGATGTGAGCCTCTGGAAAAAAGGTGTTTATCTGGTTGAGCAGCAAGATTTAAAGGGCAAAAGTATCGCCCATACTACGATTATCATTTTATGAAGCCGGTAAAAGAAATACATCCCTATTGGCGGCCGCTTGTTGAAAGTTTTGAAGCCATAGCAGACGCTGAAAAAGCGCCAGCAATGGAGCAATATATGCGTAACCAATTTGCTTTTTATGGCCTCCCATCGCCGTTGAGACAGCAATTACAAAATACTTTTATAAAGAAAAACGGCCTGCCGAAAAACGACAATTTTTCTAAAATAATTCACAATGCCTGGCAACTTCCGCAGCGCGAAATGCAGTATGCGGCGCTATTTATAATGGAAAAATGCATCAAAAATCTTCCAATAACAGCCATTGCCTTATTTGAAGAACTGATTGTTGAGAAATCTTGGTGGGACACCATCGACTATATCGCGCCAAGCCTTGTGGGGACACATTTTCAGCGTTTCCCCGAAACTAGGGATGAAACGCTTACCAAATGGATGCTTTCGGGCAATTTCTGGTTGCAACGCAGCTGCCTGATTTTTCAGTTGAAATACAAGGAACAAACTGATGAGGCTTTGCTTTTTGAACTTTGCAGGCAGCTTGCGGGCGAAAAGGAATTTTTTATCCGCAAAGCAATTGGCTGGGCACTTCGCCAGTATGCGCGCACTGCACCAGATGCCGTAAAACACTTTGTTGACAACACTGATTTGCAAGCTTTAAGCAAAAAAGAAGCTTTAAAACATTTTTAAAAACTGTTTATGAAAATCAATATTATTTCACAAACACCACTACTATTTTTGGCGATAAGTTTATTGGCGATACTATCCTCCTGCAAAAAAGAGGATGAACCCAACAAATGGGAACGCTGCACCAATTGTAGCATAGCGCAGATTAGCGGCAATTATTCCGGCATAGCCACACTCTATGAATACAATATGGATAGTGAACTTACCGACCAAACCTATTCCGAAGAGGCTTATCTGGAATTAAGTCCGCAAGGTAGCGGCATCCGCATTGAAGTGGGGGTTGTAAACCTGTACAATGCCACCATTGACGCAGCCTGGGAAGACGGCAGCTATACCATTTCAAGTTTTTCTAGTGGCGAGTTTTTTGCCAATGTATGGATTAGTGGTGACCAAATCAAGATCATAGGCATCAACAAACGCAGCAGCCCCGATCCCGACCCTGAATCTGATGGTATGATACTTCGCTCACTCTTCGATTTTGAAGTGATAAAGACTGAATGAAATTCTGGGATAATAACAGGCAGGGCTAAAGCCCAGAACGCAAAACGATCTTCGTACCCCGGCCTGAAGACCGGGGTTAATGAAGAGGACTTCAGCTTTCAAGGCGTTTCTTATTGCGGTATCAGAATATAACTATGACGCAAAGCGCTGTACGGCAATATCTTGACTAACCCCGGCCTTCAGGCCGGGGACTACCCTACGCAATCACACAAGGGCTTTAGCCCTGACTTTATCAAGTTTATCTATCTTTGACTGATAAACAATCTCAAAAAAAACACTGCAAAAATACATGCTCATGTCTTTTGTAAAAATCATGATACATGCCGTGTGGCGCACTAAGAATAGCAAAAATCTTATTACGCTAGATTTTCGCCCTGTTTTGCTCAAACATATACGCCTGAACGCTAAAGCAAAAGGCATATATATTGACACTATTAATGCCCGTCCAGACCATGTTCACTGCTTGTTAGCCTTGAATGCTGATATGGCCTTGTCAAAAGCGATGAGCCTTATTAAAGGAGAGTCTTCCCATTGGGTGAATCAAAATAAGTTTCTGCCTTATAGGTTTGAATGGGCCGCTGAATATTATGGAGTTTCAGTAAGCGAATCGCAACTAGGAAAAGTGAGAAATTACATCAATAATCAGGATCTCCATCATGCCAATATGTCCTATGATGAAGAGTATCAATTGTTTTTAGAAAAACATTCAACTATAATGGCTGGGCAGGGCTAAAGCCCAATACACGAAGTGATGCCGAAACCCCAGCCTGAAGGCTGGGGTTAGTCAAGAGGCTTCGACCTGCATGCTGGGTAATACTGCCGAGCTGAGAGCACGAATTGATGATTCACACAACAACATAGCAACAAAACCTCTAGAGAATCATACAAAGACTAAGGAAGACAGGGCTATTGCCCAATGCGCGATGCGATGCTGAAATCCCAACCTGAAGGCTGGGGTTAGTCAAGAGGTTTCGACCTGCAAGCTTGGTAATACTGCCGAGCCAAGAGCTGAGAGCACTAATTGATGATTCACACAACAGCATAGCAGTAGAACCTCTAGAGAATCATACAAAGACTGAGGAAGTCAGGGCAATAGCCCAATGCGTGATGCGATCTCAGTACCCCGGCCTAAACCGGGGTTAATGAAGAAGTATTCAGCTTTCAAGGTGTTTCTTATTGCGATATCGGAAAACACTCAAGACTCTAAGCAAACTCTCTCCCCTCACATCGTTGGATAAAAAGCATCATCAATATGGTGGAGATGCTTTTTTTCGGGAGTAACGACTATAGAGATGATATCAAATCGGGTTTCAATATCGAGGTCTTTTTCTAAAATATAGGCTTCGGCAGCCCTGACCAGGATACGCTGTTTTTTTCGGTTTACGGCAAATTCCGGCTCGCCGAAATACGCTGAGGCACGGGTTTTTACTTCAACAATAACCAACATTGAGCCGTCCATGGCGATGATGTCAATCTCTTCGCGGCCAAAATGCCAGTTGAGTTCCAGGATTTTATATTTCAGCTTACGCAGATGAGCGAGAGCCATCTCCTCGCCCAGCTTTCCCAGTTCATTATGTTCGGCCATATTGTTAATATTTAGAGTGTTTGTGAAGCAGTGATTTCCCTGTCAGGTTTTTACGTCCTAAAACTTCCAAAACCCGCTACAAAAAACCTAAAACACCACCTCCCCTATTTTACTTCAGCTCCATTTTGAAAATCCTCAGACGGACTCACAAAACACAGCTTGCCATCGGCGTTTTCGGCCATCATAATCATGCCTTGCGATTCGATGCCGCGGATTTTGCGGGCTTCCAGATTTACCAGCATCACCACCTGCTGACCGATGATATTATCTGGCTGGTAATACTCAGCAATGCCACTAACCACAGTGCGTTTGTCGATGCCCGTATCTACTAAAAGCTTCAACAATTTCTTGGTTTTTGGCACCACTTCTGCTTCCAGAATTTTACCGATTCTTAAATCCATTTTGGTGAAATCATCAAACTGTATCGCTTCTTTTTGTGGCTTCACGGCTTTAGGCTGTTCGGCCGCATTGGCAGTTTTTGTATCCAGCAGCTTTTGTACTTGCTGCTCGATCATGCTGTCCTCCACTTTTTCAAAGAGCAAGGCTGTTTCGCCGAGTTGATGATCTGCTTTTAGCAATTGTTGCCTAGCAGCATCTTCCCAATTAAAACGTCCGATTTGCATCATATTACGCAGTTTTTCTGCTGTGAAAGGCAAAAACGGCTCGGCCAACACGGCCAGATGTGCAGTAATTTCGAGAGAAACCGACAAAATCGTTTTCACCCGTTCAGGATCTGTTTTAAACAACTTCCAGGGTTCGTTTTCGGTGAGGTAACGGTTACCCAATCGTGCCAGATTCATCAGCTCTGATAAGGCTTCCCGGAAGCGGTACAACTCAATACTATGACTAATTTTATCTGGAAAAGCCTGCATTTGAGCCAAAACAGCTTTATCATTCTCGGTCAGGTTTTCAAGTGCTGGGATTTTGCCGTCAAAATATTTATGAGTAAGTACCAGCGTACGGTTCACGAAATTACCAAAAATCGCCAATAGCTCGTTGTTGTTACGCGCCTGAAAGTCCTTCCAGGTGAAGTCGTTGTCCTTGGTTTCGGGCGCATTCGCGGTGAGCACATAACGCAACACATCTTCTTTGCCGGGCAGCTCATCAAGGTATTCGTGTAACCAAACGGCCCAGTTTCGTGAGGTAGAAATCTTATCGTTTTCGAGGTTCAGAAATTCATTGGCCGGCACATTGTCGGGCAGAATATAACTACCTTCCTGTTGAAGCATAAACGGGAAAATAACACAGTGAAAAACAATATTATCCTTGCCGATAAAATGCACCAACTTGCTATCTTCCGACTTCCAATAAGGTTTCCAGTCCTTTCCGGTTTTTTCGGACCATTCGCGCGCGGCGGAAATATATCCGATGGGCGCGTCAAACCACACATACAGCACCTTACCTTCGGCTTCGGCCAAAGGCACTTGCACGCCCCAATCGAGATCGCGGGTAACGGCACGCGGCTGCAATCCCTGATCAATCCAGGATTTCACTTGGCCGTAAACATTCACTTTCCAGTCGTCTTTATGGCCTTCCAGAATCCACTCGCGCAACCAGTCTTCGGCTTTGTCAAGCGGCAAATACCAGTGCTTGGTTTCGCGCAGCTCGGGCTTGTTGCCGCTGAGGGCAGAATGCGGATTAATCAAATCCAGCGGGCTAAGCGAGGTGCCACAGCGCTCGCATTGGTCTCCATAAGCTTTATCGTAATCGCAATGCGGACAGGTGCCCGTGATATAGCGATCGGCCAAAAACTGCCCGGCTTCGGCATCAAAATATTGCTGATTGCTTTTCTCGACAAAAACACCTTTTTCGTACAAAGTAGTGAAAAATTCGGAGGCGGTTTCGTGGTGTATTTTCGCTGAAGTGCGGCTATACACATCAAAAGAAATTCCAAAACGCTCGAACGAATCGCGGATAATTTCATGGTAGCGATCAACAATTTCCTGTGGGGTTTTACCTTCTTTTCGTGCCTTAATGGTGATGGGCACACCATGCTCGTCTGAACCGCCAATAAACAGCACATCTTTGCCTTTCATGCGCAAGTAGCGGGCATAAATATCTGCCGGAACATATACGCCGGCCAGGTGTCCGATGTGAATGGGCCCGTTGGCATAAGGCAGGGCCGAGGTGATGGTATAACGCTTGAAATTTGTATCTTTGGCTTCCATTGAAAATGTTTTTTGCCCTTCGGCGAATGCTTTGCCTGTAAGGGTTTAGGTTCTGAAATTGAGGCGCAAAGTTAACTAAAAGTTCGATATGCAACAGCCACCTCCACTGCAACAAGGCGACAGGATAGCCCTTTCGGCTCCGGCCAGAAAAATTAGTCGGGAAGATTTACAAATTCCCATCGATATCATTGAAAAAGCCGGATATAAAGTGGTTTTTGATGAACGGCTTTTTGCCGAAGACCGACAGTTTGCCGGCAGTGATATGCTGCGTGTCAGCCTGTTACAAGAATATTTGGACGACAGCAGCATCAAAGCAGTTTTTTTTGTGCGCGGCGGATATGGCAGCTTGCGTCTGGTGGATCAATTGGATTTTAGTAGGTTCATGCAAAATCCCAAATGGCTGGTAGGCTATAGCGATATCACCGTAATACATGGACGGCTGCAGCAGCTGGGTTTTGAAAGCCTACACGCGAGCATGCCCATTAACTTTAATAATAATACGCTTGAGGCTTTGCAATCGCTCTTTAACGCGCTGGAAAACAAGCCTAAAACCATCACTTTTGAGCCGCATCTACTAAATAGGTTTGGTAAGGTGGAAGCCGAAGTGGTTGGCGGCAATCTTTCTACCTTATATAGTATGCTGGGTTCGGGGCTTTTTCCTGAAACAACAGGGAAAATTCTTTTTC
>CAZOEV010000017.1:6581-12395 GCA_964578915.1 uncultured Lentimicrobiaceae bacterium | reverse complement strand
TACTTTTTGTGAAATGTTAGTTTTACTCATGTTGGAATCAGTAAGCGCTAAACAGGAACAAGCCGATGAGCGATAAATTATAAAATGGTTAGTATCCTCTTATTTACTAAATTATTACAGCGGTTTTATGATCAAAAAAAGCCAATTCCTATTTTGGGAAATTTTGTCCCATTCTTGTTATTTTTTCTATGGCAAGTGGTGGCTTATCTATTATAACTATCATATAAACAGATGTATAGATCGTATTTTTTTAAATGGTGTGATTTTTGTTAACAAGTTGTTAATATATAGGTAGCCAACTCTGCCAATACCTCCTTGATAATAAGCGTTCTTACCAATTTTGAGCTTGAATACAGCTTTCATTTAGTTTAGAATTATTGTCAATTGTATCGTACGCTTGCCAGGAGAAAGGTTTTTAAAAGCCCTGACTCTAAAATATTTAAGTAATGTATTCTATGAAAACCAGTAGTAAGTTTATTTTTCTCTTTTCACTGATTCTGCTCCTACTTGTGGGTCAACAAGCTAAAGCCCAAGGGTTTTCAGATAAGGAAATGGATCGTTACGAACGTTTGGAATATTTACTCAGTCTGTTTCCTGAAGAGTTTGAATCGCTTTATCCTTCCATAGATGAAGTCGCAATTAGTCGCTTGAAAATCATAAAAAACAGGGATGCAGAGATTTACAATTTAATAGACACTGCTCTGGTATTTTCAATTACCCAAAATCCCAAACGATACACTTACACTTACGATGAAGCGGGTAAACTGACCATAAAACTCCTGAAACAGGAACAAAACAATGAATGGCAGAATGTTGTTTTTGAATCCTTGAATTACGACGATTTTGACAATGTGGAATTGCAGACATCTAAAGTGTGGCAAGGCGGTGTCTGGGTAAATGATCAAAGGATTAATAATCAATATATTGAGAATAATCTTGTCGAACTAAGTACTGTTGAAAACTGGGACGGTGAATGGCAATTCCAAACGCGGGACAGTTTTAATTGGTATCTGGGTGGCAATATAGCTTCGCATCTAATCGAAATTTGGGATAGTGAAGAATGGACAAATGAAACCTACGCAATTTTTATAAGAGACGAAAATGAAAATCTTCTGAATCTAATAGTCCAAAATTGGGACGGAAGTAACTGGCAAAATGTTGGAAAAACGGTTAACACTTATAATGTTGCAGGACTTAACGATTCAAGTTTTGTAATGATTTGGAATGAAGGTGGTTGGGAGAATTTTTATTTATATACCAATAACTATAATGGTGAATTGATTACTGCTGAAACCGGCGCTTTTTATGAAGATGAAGTCTGGGTTTCGGATATTAGAGCATCTTACACTTATAATACTGACGGCTTTATTGACGTGGCTACAAGTCAGAATTGGCTTGATAACGCTTGGCAAAATATTGAGCGCAATAACTTTTATTATAATGAATGGGGAAGTTTTGAAACTATTCTAGGGGAAGGCTGGCAATCAGATAGTTGGGTGAATAAATCCCTGAAAACTTTTATTTTTGACGAATCGGGCAATGCCCTTGAAGGAGTGCTTTATACTTGGGATAATGACTCCTGGCAAAACACACAGGATGATGTGCTTATTATGCCGTATCACTTTGGTATTTATGAGGAATTTTTCACTGGATATCTGGTGGAAATTGCCTATCGCTCTATTTTGGTGGAAACTCCTGAGAATCGTTCCAATCTGAATATCAGGATTTATCCTAATCCTGTTTCATCTGTTTTAAATATCGACTGTCAGTCAATTGATGAATCCGGTTCTTTGACCCTGACAATATCAGATCAGCAGGGAAAGGTAGTACTTCAGAAGGCACTAAATAATTTTTTAAAAAGGGGACAATCTCATACACTTGATTTGAGTGCTTATAAGAATGGTCTCTATACCCTAATGATCAAAGGTACGAACTTCAACACAACAAAAAAGATATTATTAATAAATTGATAATTAATTCGATAACGAATAATCATTTAACACAACTACCATGAAAAAGTTACTTTACGTACTAAGTTTGTTCACTTTAGGATTTTTCCTGAACGGGCAGAAAGTTTTTACACAGAATCCTCCAAATCCAGAAATCGAACTTATTCAACCAAGCGAAGGTGGCATCGAATGGATTTTTGGTGAGACCTATCTGATTTCCTGGACAGATAATTTTATCAACGGCGTTGATATTTATCTGTTGGATTATACAACATCGCCAGCAACTGAAATTGAGATTGAGAAAAATGTCGAAGGTTCAACCTATTTGTGGACTATTGACCATGCTGGAATTGTTTATCCACGTAGTAAATTTAAAATCCGAGTTCAAAGTAAAGTAAATGGGAGTTATAACGATGTAGGAGAAAGCTACTTTAAAATTCTTCCTTATGCCACCGATTCCTTTATTAAGGTGGAACATCCTGATGTACAAGGCATTAACATTCAAATTGGAAGTGAATACCTGATCTCTTGGAATCATAATATTTCGGGTACTTTTACAATTAAACTTATCGATAATAATGGCAATGTTAACCACACCACTAGCGGCAATAATATTATTGCATCAGGTGTTGAAGGTTCTACATTCATTTGGAATACAACAGGATGGCCACAAGCAAGTTTGCTAAAAGTATTTATTGAAAGTGATGATTATACTGGATTAAAAGACCAAAGCGATAGATCTTTTAGGTTATCTCATTCAGTTGGTTCAGTAGAGGTTTTACGACCAAATAAGGAAAATGCTGTTTGGCAGGTAGGTAATGAGTATCTTATTTCTTGGAACGATACGTTTACAGAGCCTGTTGATATTTTATTAATGGATTATTCAACCCCATTGAATTCTGTTGTTGTAGGAGCTATACTTGCCGAAGATGTTTTAGGAACTACTTGGGTTTGGGACACCGATGGGTTTGCTGCAAATGATAATTATAGAATCAGAGTACAAAGTTCTTTGGATGCCACTAAGTTTGACGACAGCAATAGGGACTTTAAACTTGTTGTGCATACTGGCTCAATCACAGTAGAGCAACCAAATGTGCCAAACATAGAATGGATTGTTGGCAACGAATATTTAATTTCATGGGTTGACAATGTGGATGCACCATTAAGTATATACTTGGTAGATGCCACTTGGGCTTCTACTTTAATTGAAGCCGGAGTTGTTGGCTCAACTTATGTATGGGAAATTGATGAAAATACCATATTAGGAGATTACCGTATTCTTGTGACTACTACAGACGGATCAATCAAAGATGTAAGCAATAATACTTTTAAATTGATTGATAACTTTGGTGAAATTGATGTATTGCAACCTGATGTCGCCGGTATTGAATGGGTGATAGGCAATGAATACCTTATTTCATGGATTGACAATGTAGAAGGATCTGTTGATATTGAGTTGATTGGTAATAGCCCAATTACTGTAGCTACAGATAATGCTGGTAATGCTCCATATGCCGATGGCTTTGATGATTTAGATAATGGCGGCTTCGGTTTTGATGCGTGGGATATTTCTTCTGCTACTGTAGCTGGAGGAGTGGCTGAAGCTATCATTGATGATCCAGCTAATGGAGGTATAAATGGCATGATTAACCCCTCATTTGGAATAATTGCTTATGGAAACTCAAATGACTTTGGAAATACGATTACTGCAAGACGTAATTTTGTAAATCAAATGGAACCTGAGCAAACTTTCTCATTCGATTGGGGTCTGGGGTTTTATAATGGTGAAAATGGGTTTAGATTATATAGTGGTGCTACTGAATTAATCGAAGTAAGTGTTACCAATTCTTATGATGTCAATATCACTTTCGATGGTAATACCAGCACCATGTTTGATGAATCTGGGTTCCAGGTGATGAACTTTGCATTTGAATATACTATTGATAATCAATTAAGAGTCTATGGTGAAGGTCGTAATGGTAGTGAAGTTTTTGAACAAATATTTGATATTTCCACTATAGGTTCGCCTGATGCCATTGAGTTTTACTCCTATGGTCATAATTCCAGTGGTTTTATTAACCGTGTCAACTGGTTTAACAACCTAAAGATTACAAAGCCAGGTATTGTTTATACTAATATTGCCAATGATGTTATTGGAACAACTTATGTATGGAATACCGCAGGCTTTAGCCCAGGAACATATAAGATTCGAGTTAGTAACGGATCAATTGAAGATTTTAGTGCCAATACTTTCAAATTAGTGCTTTCACAAGGTGGCGCACTCACGGTTAATCAGCCAACCACAGGTGAGGTTTGGTATAAAGGTTATCCTTATTGGGTTATTTGGGAAGATGATATCATGGAGCCACTTGATGTTTATCTAAAAAATGATGCTTTGGGATTCAGTGACCTACTGAAAGACGATTTTGAAGGAAGCATGTTCGATTATATGGTTCCAACAGGTTTGGGTAACAGTAGTGAATACTACATAGAAATAGTAAGCAGTCTTGATCCAAATATGGATTTTAGAAGCGATGATTTTACGATTACCGATGCAATCATGGCTGCCATTTATCCAAACCCATCCTCAGATTATTTCAACCTGCGTCTTGATGAGCAGATGGAAGGTATGTTTGATGTGATTGTTTATGATCGTTTTAATAACAGAATGATCCAAACGCAATTGAATGCGGCTACTAAAGAGCACCGTATCAATACAGCACAACTGCCTAATGGAATTTACTTTATGCAGATTACCAATGGTAAAACTACCATTACTGAGAAAATTGTTGTGAAACACTAGTAAATTTTTCATAATGCAAACAAAAAGCGGCTTCCTCAAGAGGGAGCCGCTTTTTGTTTGTCATTTTTTTGCTGCTTTTTCGGTATTGATGGTTTATCTTTGTGCCCTTCTATGAGCTATATAAAATCTAATTTCCTGTTTGAAGAACTGTCGCCCGAAGCGATTTATAAATTCGTTAGTCCGCCAATACTTATTTCTGATAAGTTAAAAAGCCCCGAAAATATGGGCTCTATGATACGCTTGGCACTCAATATTGCTGCTTCAAAGGCTATTTTTTTGGGCGAGGAACCTAAGCATCAGCTCACAAAGCTGCAAAGGGTAGCAACAGCGAGCTATGGAAAAATGGACTGGTTTTTTACGGAGGAAATGGATTTGAGAAAACTCATTGAAAAACCAAAAACCATTGTGGCGCTTGAAACTGCCACCAATGCTACCAATTTATATACGACGGCTCTGCCCGAAAACGCGGCTTTTATTGTTGGAAACGAGCGTTTTGGCATGAGACCTGAAATACTCGAACAAGCAGATCAGGTGGTTTATATTCCCGTTCCAGGCTTGACAAGATCACTCAATGTAAGCCATTCTGCCGCCATATTACTTTTTGAATGGTACCGGCAAATGGAAGCCAAATACCTGCAATCTGATTTCTAACTTATGAAACGCAAACGCTACAAACACCTTTTCTTTGACTTAGACCGCACCCTTTGGGATTTTGACAGTAGTGCACTACATACTTTTGAGCGTATGTTTGAAAGCCATAAACTTCAAAATTTAGGCATTGCCGATGTCGAAACCTTCTACCAAACCTATAATGAGCACAACGATAAATTGTGGGAAGAATATCGAAATGGTACATTGCAAAAAGAGATTTTGCGCGATTTGCGTTTCAGTAATACGCTGAAAGCTTTTGAAATATATGATGATAAGCTGGCGCAAAAGCTGTCGCATGATTACCTGTATTATTCACCTCGCACCGTTTATTTGTTTCCGGGCGCGATTGAAATCCTAAAACTTTTAAAGCCAAATTATAAGCTTTACCTCATCACCAATGGTTTTGAGGAG
>CAZOEV010000017.1:0-6571 GCA_964578915.1 uncultured Lentimicrobiaceae bacterium | reverse complement strand
AGGTGCAGCACATTAAAATCAATGAAGCTGGAATTGCTAGTTTTTTTGAAAAGATGATCACCTCAGAAGCTGCCGGTGCTAAAAAACCCGATCCTTCAATTTTTTCTTATGCTATGATGCAATGCAACACACTTGCTAAAGACAGCTTGATGATTGGTGATGATTTGCCGGTAGATATCCTAGGTGCTCAATCTTTTGGGATGGATCAGGTTTTCTTTAATCCAAATAAACAAGAACATAGCGAAAACCCTACTTATGAGATTTCGAGCCTAATTGAACTGAAAGATATTTTGATTTAGTCAGGAAGTATGCCGAGAACCGTTTGTTGCGCAGTAATTTTATCGCCCAACTTCACACAGATTTCTGCCTCGGGTGGGAAGAAAAAGTCGAGTCGCGATCCAAAACGAATAATGCCAAACTCACTACCTTTTATGGCTTTATCGCCAGCTTTTGCATAACTGATAATTCTCCTAGCCATAAAGCCGGCAATCTGACGTACTAAAATTTCCTGGCCCTGGGCATTTTTCACAACGAGGGTGTTACGCTCATTTTCTGTTGAAGATTTTGGATGATAGGCCACCAAAAACTTTCCGGGATGATATTTGGTATAACTTACCTCACCATCAATAGGATACCAGTTAACATGCACATTTAAAGGCGACATAAATACTGAAACTTGTATCCGTTTGTCATTAAAGTATTCTGATTCAAAAACTTCTTCAACAGTAACTATCCGGCCATCTGCTGATGAAATAACTTCTTTAGCGGCCTTGATATTGATTTTCCGGTGAGGAACCCTAAAAAAACTGATGGTCCAGATTAGAAATCCTCCAAAGCCAACATAAAATAAAATATGGGCAATACCTGTTGTGGGCATTGCGCTGTAAAGCAAAAACCAGAGTACTGCAATAATCAGTACTACAGCAAATATGATCTTATAACCTTCGCGATGAATATGCATTTATTGTATCAGAATTAAGTAAATAAAAACAAAAGGCACCGCATAAAAGGTAGCGTCGAAGCGATCTAGGATGCCACCATGGCCGGGTATTATTTTGCCGCTGTCTTTTACATTGGCTTGTCGCTTGATCATGGATTCTACTAAATCCCCCAAACTACCAAATACTACTACTAATACAGCCAGACCAATTGCTGTTATTATGGGCACAAAATCTGTATAATAATTATATAGCACTGCTGCTAATATGGTAAAAATTAGTCCACCAATGCTACCTTCCCAGCTTTTTTTTGGTGAAATACGTTCAAAAAGCCGATGACTGCCAATGCTTACACCAACCAAGTATGCAAAAACATCATTAATCCAAACCATAAATAATATGGAGATAATTAGCTGTGGCCCGGCAATGTCGCCAACAATGCTGCTGTTATACATAAAGATTAGTAAACTTGCAGGAAGCGAAACCAGCAATAATGAAGGCCAGTAAACGGCCGCTATTTCAGGAAAAGTATAGGTTTTACTGAATAATGCGTGAAGGAACGGTAGCAGTATCAGTAAAAGCAATAATATAAGAAATTTGCTAGCTATAATGTCCAATGCTACTAAACCTAAGATGACATAAAATAGCAGGCTGCTCAACAAAACAGGCCAAGTGAGTGAAGGCTTCAGTTTGATTTGGAGCTGAAGGCTGAGCATCTCGTAAGTGCCAATTAGACACACAAACAGCATCAGTGTGGCAAAAGCATATTTTGACAATAAAATACTGCCAATAACCAGCACGACAAATATTAACCCGAAAGTAGTACGTTTAATTAGTTCTTTCATGCGCTGTTCATGCTGTTTATATCGCTTTAGAGCAGCGCAAACATACAAAAAATTATGATTTTACACCGCATTAAAACTTAAGGCTAGGCTGCAAATCAGCTTAAATATCATCAATAAAAAGACTAAATATCATCGATTAAAAACAAGTAAAGCGCTTTGGGGCCATGGGCTCCCATTACGAGTGTTTTTTCAATATCAGCTGTCCGGCTTGGCCCAGTTACAAAAGTGAGTTGTGTTGGCAATTTTTCTGGATAAGCAAGTTTTATATCGCGCAGGGCCTCTTTCAAACTCAGCACTACCTGCGATGCGTAAGCCATAATCAATTGAACATCTGGAAGTGCAATAGCACTTCTAGTGCCTGCATTGTGGTCTGACAATACAATTGTACCAGTTTGAGCGATAAGCTTTTCAGCGGGCGACAGTCCAACTAAAGTATCAAGTTTCTCAGCCAGTTCCATCGTGACGTTTATCTTTCCAGCCTCAAGTAGCTGTTGAATTTTATTGCTTTGTGTCCAAATTGCAGGCCAATCTTTCTCGCTTATCAGTGATGTGAGATAGTCAATAAATTGGTTTTCGTTTTCGCAGTATATAAAGTTACCTTTAGCTTTAATAAGTTCCTGGGCAAAAATAACTTCCAATCCCTCATCTAAATTAGGTTTATGCATTACTGGCCGGCTAAGCTCTGCATCAGGGTAGGGCATATCCGATTTGTCAATCAGGGCATTCCTTATTTTGGTGAGGATTTGTTCTCGCGAAGTCGTTTCTTCCATGGTACTCATCTTGGCCGCTGCTTTAGGTTAATAATCAGGGCTTATCCGAAGTGGGTATGCCTTTTTTCGGCTTGTCAGCCTTTAAGGGTTTGTCATCGGTAGTTACTTTGTTTTCGCCACTTTCAGGCTTACTTTCCTCATCGCTCTTTACGGCAACTACTTCTGTTTCATCAGTAAAACTAGGTATTACAACTTTTTTTGGCAAAATTCGCTCTTCTTTTATCCAGGGTCTTTTACCGAAAATAGCTTCAAGATCCTCGCCAAAAATAACTTCCTTTTCAAGTAGCTTCTCAGCTAGTTGCGTCAGTTGGTCTTTGTGTTCACTTAGTATTTTCAACGCATTTTGATAAGCCAGCTCAATCATTTCGCTGATTTCGTTATCGATTATTTCGCTGGTTTTTTCACTAAAGGGTTTGCTAAAGGCATATTCCTGCTGGCCGGTTGAATCATAGTAGCTTACATTACCAATTTTTTTGCTCAGGCCATAATAGGTGACCATCGCCTGGGCCTGCTTTGTAACTTTTTCCAAGTCGTTGAGTGCGCCAGTGGAAATTTTACCGAAGATTACTTTTTCGGCGGCTCTTCCACCCAAGGTAGCAGTCATTTCATCAAACATCTGCTCATAAGTTGTGATTTGGCGTTCTTCAGGCAAATACCATGCAGCACCCAGCGATTTTCCGCGTGGCACAATGGTAACTTTCACTAATGGATGCGCGTGTTCAAGCAGCCAGCTAACAGAAGCGTGGCCTGCTTCGTGGTAAGCAACAACTTTTTTCTCAGATGGGGTGATGATTTTATTTTTCTTTTCCAGCCCACCAACGATACGGTCAATAGCATCCATAAATGACTGTTTGTCGATAGTTTCTCTGCTTTTGCGTGCAGCTATCAAGGCAGCTTCATTACACACATTAGCTATGTCAGCGCCAGAGAATCCAGGGGTTTGGCGTGCCAAAAAGTCATTATCAACAGAGTCATCCAATTTGAGCGGACGCATGTGTACTTCAAATATTTCTCTACGGCCTTCCAAGTCAGGCAGCTCCACATATATTTGACGGTCGAAACGACCGGCACGCATCAAAGCCCTGTCCAGAATATCGGCCCGGTTAGTAGCCGCTAGAACAATAACACCGGAATTTGTACCGAAACCATCCATCTCTGTTAGAAGTTGGTTGAGTGTGTTTTCGCGTTCGTCATTGGCACCTGTTGCCTGGTTTTTACCACGAGCACGCCCAATAGCATCAATTTCATCAATAAAAATAATGCAAGGTGCTTTCTCTTTGGCTTGTTTAAACAAATCGCGCACACGTGATGCACCCACACCCACAAACATTTCCACGAAATCAGATCCTGAGATGCTGAAGAAGGGGACATGGGCCTCGCCTGCAACAGATTTTGCCAGCAATGTTTTACCCGTTCCGGGAGGGCCAACCAATATAACACCTTTCGGAATTTTACCTCCAAGACGAGTGTATTTGTCAGGGGTTTTTAGAAAATCTACAATTTCAATGATTTCAACCTTAGCTTCTTCAAGGCCGGCAACATCTTTAAATGTGACATTAACATTGGTTTTTTTGTCGAAAAGCTGTGCTTTAGATTTGCCAATATTGAAAATTTGTCCGCCAGCACCTCCGCCACCTCGGCTCATCATGCGCATGATGAAAAACCACAGTCCAACTAAAAGAAGTATGGGGAAAACCCAGCCAATAATTTCACCGCCCCAGTTTGTGCGACTTACATTATTGATATAAATAGGATCGGTTGTATTTTTTTGTGTTTCGCTGATATCAGCCTCAAAGCCTTCCATTGAGCCAATCCGGTAGGAGTAATCGGGTCTGCTGCTACCACTTAGGTTGTCAGCAATGCCGCCGTCATTTCCATCAGGAAAATACTTTTTACGGGCATCAGGCTTGAGATAAATTTCAGCAATCTCGCGGTTTACTAAATCAATTTTTTCGATTTCCTGCGATTTAAGCATCTCAATCATTTCGCCTTTGTTAAGGTCTTTAACGCCTGTATCCCAGTTCAATAGCTGAAGGCCTATAAAAACTATAGCCAGCAAACCATAAATCCAATAGAAATTAAATTTTGGCTTATTCTCAGGTGCTTTACCGCTCGTGTTGCGGTCTTCGTTTTTTGTTTCTTTCATGTTTAAATGCTGAAAAGGGTTTTAATCTTCCTCTGTGTAATTAACTTGTTCTGCGTCAGCCCACAAATCTTCTAAATGATAGAATTTTCTTGTTGTGTCAAGAAATACGTGTATGACCACATCAACGTAGTCTAACAAAATCCATTCCGAATTCTCAAAACCCTCCTTATTATATGGAATTGCGCCGCATTCTTTTTTTATGTTTTCAACAATATTTCCTGCAATTGCATCTACTTGGGTGTGCGAAGTGCCGTGGCAGATGACAAAATAGTCGGTTACGGCACTCATAATTTTACTCAAATTGAGGCTTACTAAGTCTTTGCCTCTGCCTTCTTGCATTGTGTTTACAGCTATTTGCAGGATATTTTCTGCTTTATCTGACTGATGTCTGATTCTCATGTATGATTTATTTAAACAAACAACAAAATTAGGCTTTTTTAGTTTAATGGCAGCCCCGTTTTTTATTGGCAGTGGCCAAATATCCGACTGACATAATGCTTAATTTTGCGCTTAAATCTGGTTTTTATTCGATAGGGAAGCTTATCTCTTGTTTTTCTAAACAAACAAGCTATCAAAAGGACTTAGAGTTAAGTCATAAAAAAGCAGCAATGATTGAATTTAAAATTGTTTATTTTCCTGTTTTAAAATCCACCAATCACTATTTAAGTGAGTTGTTGAGTGCTGGAAACGAGATTGATGGGCTTTGTGTTCGCGCTGGTTTTCAGGAAGTAGGGAAGGGGCAGGGGCAAAATAGCTGGCATAGCGAGGACGGTAAAAATCTGCTGCTTAGTCTGGGTTTTGATTTCTCTTATTTAAAAGCCGAGCAGCAATTTAGCATCACACAAATGGCTTCGCTGGCAGTCTTGGAGGTGCTCAAAACTTTTTTGCCAAAAGCGAAGCTTGCCGTAAAATGGCCCAATGATTTATTTGTTGGCGATAAGAAAATTGGCGGTATGTTGATTTCAAACACCGTTAATGGGAAACATTTGGAGAGAACAATCATAGGATTAGGGATAAACCTGAATCAAGTCATTTTTCCTGAAGCAATTGACCGGCCAGTTTCCGTGATGCAGTTGTCTGGAAACCTGATTAATGTGGAAAGTTTTGAGCAAAAAATGCTGCATAGTTTTGCTAAGCAAGTTGAATTTTTAAAAACTGATAAGGGAAGAGAAATTCTGGCAATGAGTTACTTAAGCCAGCTATATGCTTTTGATCAATGGAGACTATATCAGCTAAACGGAAAGAAAGTAGAGCTAAAAATAACCGGAATAGGTGAATTTGGTTTTTTGCTGATGGAAGATCAGCATGGCCAAACTTTTAGCTTCGATATGAAGGAAATAGCGTTTTTGTTTTAGAGTGATCTATTGTCAACAATTCACTACAACTTTTGCTCTGAAAGCTTTTGGGCCATAATTTCTACCAAATTTTGAAGTGGTCTTTTGGCCATCATGGCCATCATGGGATTTAAATTGGCGTTCAGACTTATTTTCACTTCCGAATGGGCATCAGCCGCTTTGATATGCGCCACCAATTCAAACTCAAAAGGGGCTTTGCCTTCGGGAACGAGTTTAATAAACTGATGCTCACGTATTTCGTCGATGATTAGGCTCAGGCTGGTCATGCCTTTTATAGTAAAGGAGCAACGATTTCCTTCAGCCTGATAGTCAATAACCTGCTCTGGCATCAACTTTTCTAAATTTCTAAGGTCTTTTAAAAAGTTGAAAACAGTTTGCTGATTTGCACCAATTGCTTGCCAATTGCTGTTAAATTCTTTCATATTTATTGCTTGTTTATGAAGTTGTTACTCCAGCCTTCCGGATCAAGACGCCATTTCATCAACGATTGCATCTCTTCTTCCTGCATAAAACCTGC
>CAZOEV010000016.1:0-12559 GCA_964578915.1 uncultured Lentimicrobiaceae bacterium | reverse complement strand
TTTTGATTTCCCCGTTGTTTACAACGCACAACTAAACATAAAAAAAATGAAAACACTATTGATAATCTTATTAGGCCTTTTTACGATGGGAACACTCACTTCACAGGAAAAATTCTACGATTTTGTGGTTCAAGATATTAAAGGTGAAGACTTTAAACTGGCCGATTTGAAAGGTAAAAAAGTGATGGTAGTAAACACTGCCAGTAAATGCGGCCTAACGCCCCAGTACGAAAATTTAGAAGCTTTGTACAAAAAATATGGTGGCGAAGACTTTGTAATTGTTGGCTTTCCGGCCAATAACTTTATGAAACAAGAGCCCGGCACCAATGAAGAAATTGCCAGCTTCTGTAGTATTAATTATGGTGTAACTTTCCCGATGATGTCCAAAATTTCAGTGAAAGGAAAAGATATGCACCCGCTTTATCACTGGCTGACCGAGAAAGACAAAAACGGTTTAGAAGACAGCAGTGTAAGCTGGAATTTCCAGAAATACCTGATTGATGAGGATGGAAATTTGGTGAAAGTTGTCAGCCCACGCACCGATCCGATGGATGAGGAAATAATTGCCTGGCTGGAGAAATAAATCCGGAATAAACAAATTTTACTTCACACAAAAAAAGCAGCATTTTGAATGCTGCTTTTTTTTGATTGAACAATAAAATCAACTCAAAATCACCGCCTCACAATCACTTTACCGCTTTCATAGTGCTTGCCGCAATGGTATTGGTAAAAATAAACACCGCTACTGATGCGGCTACAGTCCCATACTGCTGCCTCGCTGCTAATGGGTATGCTGGTGATAAAGCGGCCATTGATATCACTGATGCGTATAATACCCTGCTCCTGCTGTTGGCTGTTGCGCCTGAAAGCCATGGCCTGCCCGTACGCATCCGGCACTACGCTTAGGAAAGCAGGGCGGTCGCTGTTCGCAGGCAGACCTACCGTGATGTCTGTTGCCTCGAATAACCACATATAGTATGGGCCTCCATCTCCGCAATATATCATCCCGCTATTGCCCGATCCCTGTGGGAACGCGGCAGGAAAAAAATACTTATCTCCATTGCGAACAACATCGCTGTATAGCCTAATAAATCCAAGACCACCTAAGCATTGCTCCCATATTAAATCACCATTGATGTTTACTTTCACCACCCATATATCATATTGATTAGGAAAGGAATTGTTTCCACTAACGTCTCCGCTGTGGGATTGGGTGTTACCAATAAGCAGAAACTCATCATTCTTGTAAGGGATAATCTGATCGCCATGTTCTCTATTATATCCCCCGTAACACTTTGACCACAACATATTGCCTTCAAAATCTATTTTCGATAACCAAAAATCGTTTGTGGGTTCACTGGGACCGGTATAGTGACAGCCTGCTCCTTCCAGGTCGCCATCGTTGCTTTCGGTAGAACCCAGTAACAGGAACCCGTCATCCAACTCATATATATCGTTAAACACATCAGCATAAGTGCCGCCATAACAGTTTTGCCACAGCTCCTGTCCGTCCGCATCAAGCATAAATAGTGTCGCCTCCCAATAGGTATTGTCACAGTTGATATTGGTTTCGCCATATATATGCGAATTGTTAACACTTATCAGCAGTTTGTGATCGGATGTCTCAAGAATGTCGGCAGTAAACTCCCCAGATCCACTTCCTATCGTAAAATCCCACAGTATATTTCCTAAGCTGTCAATTTTAATGATCCAGGCATCCCTAAGGCCGTAATACACGCTCACATCACCACCTCCGCCATTGATGGATCCCCCCATAACCAAACCACCATCATGGGTGAGTATGGCTGAGGTCAGGTGATCAGTTGTAGTTGCCGCCCCATAAGTTTTTTGCCATATAATTTCGCCTTGTGCATCTACTTTGTGAACACCGAACTGTGTTACTAAGCTTCTTGTGTTGTTGTTCATAAAATCATACATGCCTACTAAGTAAAGGTCTCCAGCAGAAGTGGCTACAATTCTAGTAATAGCTCCGCTATACGTAGCTGTACCATAAGTTTTTTGCCAAATAAGATTACCTTGAAAATCGAGTTTTAATAGTGTTGCCTCATCGCTAATCGCACCCCCGACTAAATAACCATCTTCTGTCAAAAGCGAACAGTAAGCTAAATCCACCACCAATTCCCCATAACAAAACTGCCAATTGATCTCGAATTGAGCCTTGGCTGTATAATGATTTGTAAAGAAGAAGGGTAAAACAAATAGCACAGTGAAAAATGCTTTTGATTTTTTCATACTATTTTGTTTTTAATCAGTTTTAATAAATGTTTTGTTTATAGCATAGAATTGGTTGAAAATATTTATATGGTAGATACCATTTCTTAAGTGGCTTACAGGTATTGAAACTTTTTCATCACATGATTTGCCTTCTGATATTTTCAAGCCATCAGCTGAAAAGATAGCATAATGCTTACAGTTGTCTGCCTTTTCATCAAATTCTAAGAATAAGAAATCCTTAGTGGGATTAGGGTACAGTTTTATTTTACTATTTAGATTTATTTCAAGCCCTGTTGTATAATCAATAAAACAAGTGTCTCCTGTAGATAGGTACAGATTAACTTCATCTTCATAATAACATAGCAAATTGAAAGAAATAGAAATAGTTGAGAGTTCGTAACATCCCGGAAATATAAGCCCATTAAGGCTTCCTATGCCTTCAATCCATTGGTCGGCTTCGACCGGACTTGCTGCCAATGGAATGAGCTGCCAGGTTTTTCGCTCCTCACCATTCAACAGCGTTATGGATCCGGTTGATGAAACCCTGTAGGCATTAGCGTGTGTGAGACAATGGTGTAGGCCGAAAATTTCGGTTGTATCACCCTGCTCGAGTGAAAAATCATAAAGGAGTCTGTCCTTTGGCGTGTAAAAAGCATAAGTGCTTTCTCTGAAATAAACTTTTCTCCCGGCTGTATCTTCACGGATAAATCCAATGACGCCCTCGGGCAAGAAAAAATTATATTGTCCGGTATTAATTACCTTGTAATACGCGGTGTCATTGATGATTGTATCGCTGGATGAGATGTGGAGTTTCATGGTGTTTATTGTAGCCACTGAACCACCATAACTGTAAGAGGTATTCGTTACATTCCAATCTTTGATAGTATCAACAAAAGGAACATATTCCTGCGTAAACCCACCAAAAGGCAGGCCTATTGCTGCAAGAAGCAATAGTAGTATAAATTTATTTTTCATCGTTTTAACTTTTGTGTTTGTCTTCAATCAAACTTCAGCAGTAAGCACCTCAGGCCTCCGGCATCACTGCGACAACCGGAAGCCCAGAAATATGAAACTGGTTTTGCCGATAAAAAAGATGGAAGGGATTATTTTAGCACAAGCAGTACTTGTCTTTTGAAGTCTGATTATAGGAAAAGCCAATATAGCACATAGCTTTGAGAAAGAGCAGTTTACAAGCTGCAAAGTGAGGTGGTTCGGGCTATTTGGCTCATTTTTCATAATATAGTCGGCTTATAAATAGATAGTCGGCTTATGAAGCTGTAAATATAATGAATAAAAAATTTATAAAACAAGCTTTTTTTTTGAAAAAGCAAAAAAATCGGTATAAAACTAAGTCCATAGGACTTACCCAATAATAACGCCCAGATTTATAAGGGTGATAAACAAGCTGACTAAAAATATACCTCAGAGAGGTTTCCCCGCTTGAAGTCTGTGACTAAATCGCTTCAAGCCCTATTGCAAAGCTACCGCAGTTCAATAGTATGAACGCAAATCCTTTTCAAGGCTAAGTTTTGTTTGTGTAATGCTTAATTATTTTCAAAAACCAACTCCCCTGAAACACCAAGCTTAACCACCTTTGCTTCTTTCAGTTGCTGCTCGTTTGCTTGCATAATGTCGTGATCCAGAACCACAAAATCGGCAGCTTTACCTACTTCAATACTACCTTTTTCGGCTTCTTCAAAGCTGCCTTTGGCCGCCCATATTGTAATAGAACGCAGTGCATCTTCTCGTGAAAGGGCATTTTCCATCTGAAAACCTCCTGCCGGATAGCCTTCCTCATTTTTTCTGATCACAGCGGAGTAAAAAGTTTTCAAGGGATCAATACTTTCGATAGGAAAATCTGTGCCATTGATAAGCCAGCCATTTTGTTCCAACAATTGTTGTTGGGCATAAGCCGTTTTTGTGCGCTCCGCTCCTACCCTTGTCGGCACCCACAGCATATCCGAAGTAGCATGCGTGCTTTGAATCGACGGGATAATATTGTATTCACCAAAAAGTTTAAAATCATCTGGATGGACGATTTGGGCGTGTTCAATCCGCCAGCGGCGATCGTTTTCTTTGGGTAAAAACTTGCTGTAAAGTTCCAGCACATAGCGGTTTCCGCCGTCGCCGATGGCATGCATATTTACCTGAAAACCAGCATCGAAAGCTTGTTTGCAAATACCTTCATAAAATTCATCCGAAAAGAGTTTTAAACCGGAATTTTCCGGATCATCGCTATAAGGCTCAATCAGCAATGCGCCTCTGGAACCCAGCGCCCCATCGGCATACAACTTAACTGCCGTAATTGAAAGTCTTTCGCTAAAATAAGGGCCATTCGGCAGAAAATGCGCCAGTGTTGTTTCATCGGGATCAAGCATGGCATTGATCTTCATTTTGAGTGTGCCAGCCTGTTGCAGGCTATCAATCAGCTGGATTTTATCTACCGGAAGCCCGGCATCAATCACACCCGAAAGCCCAACAGCAAAGCAAGCATCCTGAGCTGCCATCAGAGCTTCCTTTTTCTCAGACAATGTAAGCGATGGAATAAGGGATTTTATGGCATCGCCGGCAATATCAATTAAAATTCCACTTGGCTTTCCGTTGGCAAGTAGTTGAACCTCACCGCCTTCAATAGTAGTTTTTGCATCAATTTCAGCAGCTTCCAAAGCCGCATTGCTGGCCAAAAAAGCGTGTCCGTCAATTCTAATCAGGAAAATTTTCTTTCCAGGGAAATGGTTTTCTAAAAGGCGATTATCAGGAAATTGCTTGTCAGCCCAGCGGTTTTGGTCCCAGCCTCTACCCAAAATCCAATCGCCTGGATGGGCTTCCTGATGTGCTTTTAGGCGTTGTATTACTTCATCAAAAGATTTACTTCCAGCCAGTTCTGCGTACCTGACCAGGTTTTCACCAAAGCCAAAAAAGTGGCAATGGCCATCAATAAATCCAGGATAAACGGCTTTGCCGCCTGCATCAATTGTTTTTTCGGCTTCAAAACTTTTGAGAATTTCATCAGTAGTACCGATGGCAATAAAACGGCCATCTGCAACGGCAAAAGCCTGATGCACAGCAAATTCATTATCAACTGTATAAACAATTCCGTTAGTTAAAATAAGGTCTGCTTTTTGTTTTTGAGTTTCGCATGAAGTCATAATAATAGCGCTTAATAGTATAGTAAAGACCAATGAAATCAGTCGTTTACTAAGGGTTTTTATGTTATTTCTCGTTTTCATAAAATTTTGATTCTAAACATCAAATTTACGAAATCTATGCTTGCAAATTGTAAAAAACTACATTGATGGATGTCAATAAGTAGCTAAAGTCATTGTCATGCGTATTTGACGGTGATATTCCCCAAAATTTATTCGTAACTAATCAGTGTGTTGAAAAGCAATTGTGGAAAGGGTTACGATCAATCTTGTTTAGCCTTTGTGTAGCTTTGAGCTGCTCTGCGCAAATTTGCGGAATAGCACCGAAAGTTTTCGGGATCACAAAGAGCCACAAAGGAGACACTGAGTTTCACAGAGTAATGTTGAATTTATAAAACAGTTTTATACTGATTAGTTGCGTTTATTAATTTCCTAAAACAGGCGAATTCGGTATAAATTCCATTCCAAAATACTCCTGCAATTTTCCACTCTTGAGTAATTCGTCCGGCGTGCCGTCTATCATGGGTTTTTGGGGCGACATAAGCCACAGCTTATCTACTTGACGCATAATCATATCCAAATCGTGCGAACTAAAAAGAATGGTTTTATTAAAATCGGAAGCCAGCTTTTTTAACAACTGAATCAATGCAATTTTACTGGGATAATCCAAAAAAGCGGAAGGCTCATCGAGTAAAATCAATGGCGTATCCTGCGATAAAGCCTTGGCTATCATTACTTTTTGTCGCTCACCATCACTCAGACTTTGCATCAATCTATCCGACAAAACAGCAGCACCAGTCAGTTCAAGACTGCGACTGATAATTTTTTTGTCTTCCTGATTTAATCGCGCCCACAATCCGGTATAAGGATAACGCCCAGAAGCCACCACATCATATACCTTCATAAAGTTTTCGCCCACGCGATCGGTCAACACAATACTTAACAATCCAGCTTTTTGACGGGCAGATAAATCAGTGATGTCTTTTCCATCAATAAAAACTTGTCCTTGCAAAGGCTTTAAGTTAGAGGAGATTACACGAAACAAAGTTGTTTTTCCAGCGCCGTTTGGTCCAGTAAGCGCCACCAATTCGCCTGTATTTAAACTCACGGAAATTGCTGGCATCAATGGTTTTGCTTTCTTTTTTGAAGCAGCATAACCAATCGCAAGCTGTTGAAGTTCAAGCATTTTTTTCATGATTCAAAAGCAGATTGGTTATGTTGGCGCAGCATCACCCAAATTACAAAGGGCGCACCAATCAATGAAGTGATTGAATTGATTGGCAGGTTGCCTTCCAATCCCGGTAAGCGGGCAACAAGATTACAAAACAATGCCAAAACGGCTCCCGTTAAAATGCTGGCTGGAATTAGTAAACGATGATCGCTGGTTTTAAATAAATTACGCGCAATATGTGGCACAGCCAGTCCAATAAAAGCAATAGGTCCGGCATAAGCCGTGATGATGGCGGTGAGGTATCCAGCAAGCAAAATAATCAAGTTGGTGTGTAGTTTTGTGTTTAGGCCTAGATTTTCTGCATAGCGATTTCCCAGCAGCATCATATTGAGTGGTTTGGACAGAAAAAATGCTGCAAAAAGTCCAACTAAAATTGCCCCACTGAAGATCGGCAGTTGCGCATTTCCAACACCAGAAAAAGTACCCATTCCCCAGATTACAAAAGCTTGAATATCTTCTTTTTGACTATAAAAACGCAACAAACCAGTAAGCGATCCGGTGAGGTAAGCGATCATGATTCCGATGATCAGCAAAGTAACCACTTGCTTGATGCGGGCACTCATCATCAGCAAAAAAAATAACACCAACAGCGCGCCAACAAAAGCCGCTACGCTGATACCTAATGTGCTAATCCACCCTAAGTTAACTACTGCCTGCCCCGAAAAACTACCTGCCATAAATAGCAAAAGTGCCACACCTAAGCTGGCTCCAGAACTGATGCCGAGGATAGAAGGATCGGCCAGCGGATTGCGAAAAAGCGTTTGCATCAATAAGCCAGCGACTGCTAATCCGGCTCCCGCCAAAATTGCCACAATTGCTTGTGGAAATCTATATTCATACAGTATGATTAATCTACTGGAATCCAATTCGGTAGCACGACCCAAAATCGCATTGAGTACTTCTTTGGAATCGATTGCCACAGAACCTAAAAACAGGTTTGCGAACAAGAGTAAAACCCCTGCAATCAATAAAATAAATAATGAAATTGCTGTTCGCTTAAGCATGTTATTTTTTACTCTAATAATAAGGTGTGATAAATCGGTTTATGATTTGGAAGTAAATGAGGCTGAAAAATATAAATAAAATCGGCCAACACCACATCTGGTTCGTACTGACTTTTCTCAAAATAGCCTGTTTTATAGGTGTTGCATAGAATTACTTTATGATTTTTGAACGCATCAAAGCTGCTATACAAAGGATTTTCTTTTAGCAGTTGATTGTAGCTATACGGCAAACTGCTGGCTTGGCTGATTCTCCAATATTCCGCCTTAGCGCCTTTTGCGATAATCGTTTCAATATCAAGCGGAACACTAGCTGTTGAAGGCTCATCTTTCCAGAGGTAATCGGCACCAGCATCTTCAAAAATTTGCGCCATATAGCTGTTTCCGCCAGGAATATACCACTGACCATTGAAGGCTTTTTCAGCCAAAATAGTTGGCTTATTCAACTCAGTATTGGCCACCAATTGGCTTAAATCTTGATAGTTCTGCACGACTTCATCAAACCACTGGTCAGTAATTTCCTGTTTTTGAGTTAGAAAACCCAATACCCTAAGCCACTCAGCGCGACCTAAAGGCGTGTTTTCAAAATAATCTGGCCAGGGCAAAAGCGCTATGCCGGTGCGCAAAAGACTTTCGGGAGTTCCTGTGGAATAAGGTGAAAATAAAACCAGCTCAGCCTCAGTATTTAAGAGTTTTTCAAAATCATATTGACCATTTTTAGCCACTTCAACCACTTTTTCGGCTACCAAAAGCTGCTGCATCTGGCTATCGAGCACATAATCTGCTTCAGAAATACCAACAATTCGTTCTTCAAGTCCTAATTTCAATAAGGGTGACCATTGCGTTGACGACAAAGTCACCAGCCGTTTTACTGGCGTTTTTATCACGGCTAAAGCCTGATATTCTGCCGGAACTTCAAGGCTATCCGGCCAAAGCAACCACTGGCTTTCAGTTGCATTACTTGTTTTCCAGGGCAAATCAACCTGAAGCAAAAAGCCATTTTCCAAAGACATAACACGAACGCCTTCAGCAAATTGAATCAGATTTTCCTGTGAAGAAATTTCAAATTGACTCTTAGCAGTTTGATTTGCACAAGAGGTAAAAAAAACCATTAGCACAATAAAAATGCTGATAGAAAATAGTTTTTTTAGAAAAATATACTTCTTACAAATAGTTTTCACTTTCGATGGTTAAAATAACATGATGAGAAATAAATTTGCATCATTTTTGATGGCTCAAATTTACAAAAAGGAAGTCGAACGCGGGGCACTCCCGAAAATAATGGATACTTTTGTACTTTTTAAATTCAGAATCTGAGGGTCTATTATGAAATAAAGTGTACAGAATATACGCAGCTATTTTGCTCGCCAATAAGGCAAAAAACGCAGACATAGCAACGCTATGGTGAGTATTTTTAACGCAGTTGGCGAGTAAAATAATTAGTAGAAATGTACAGTTTATTTCATAACAGTCCCTAAGTCAAAGTCGCTGATATTATGAGATTTATTTTTTTTAGAACCAGTAAACCTAGCCGATTTAATTATCGTCCGCGCTACTACAATCCCGAAAGGGAAGAGCTTGAGCGCAAGCGGGCAAAGATGGGATTGGATGCCAAACTGACAGAACAGGAAGAATTGCGGACGCGTATGTCGTCAAGGTGGCGCAGACAAAATCCAGTAGAATTTGGAAATCGCTATAAAAAAATGAGTTTTATCGTCTATGGATCTGTGATTTTGATCGGCATTTACGTCATCTTTTTTACGCGATTTATTGATAACCTTATCCGTGCTTTCGGGCTCACGCTTTAATAACTGACGCTTTCATGCTGACAGACATCATCAAGTTACTTCCTGATTCCGTGGCCAATCAAATTGCAGCCGGCGAGGTTATTCAGCGCCCAGCTTCTGCGGTTAAAGAGCTATTGGAAAATGCTTTAGATGCCGGAGCAACGCAAATTGATTTGATTGTAAAAGAATCAGGAAAAACACTGATTCAGGTTATTGATAACGGCTGTGGCATGTCGGAAACCGATGCACGCATGAGTTTTGAGCGACACGCAACCTCAAAAATCAACAAGGCTGCCGATTTATTTTTGATTAGAACGATGGGCTTTCGGGGCGAGGCGATGGCCAGTATAGCCGCCATTGCCCAAGTTGAACTGAAAAGCAAACGCGCTTCCGACGAAGCCGGCACACATATCACAATTGAAGGCTCTGTAGTGAAAGATCAGCAGATGACCGCCATGAACGATGGCACACAAATCATAATAAAAAATCTGTTTTTTAATGTTCCAGCACGGCGCAACTTCCTGAAATCCAATCCCGCAGAGATGCGCCATATTGTGGAAGAGTTTCACCGTGTTTCGCTGATGCACCCAGAAGTGGGTTTTACATTGACCAGCAACGACAAGGAAATTTTTCACTTATTTTCCGGAAACCTCAAACAACGCATTGTTGCTCTGTTTGGAAATGCCTATAACGAGCGACTGCTGCCGGTTTCGCAGCAAGCCGACACAGTTTTCATTGAGGGTTTTATTGGAAAAGCCAGCTATGCAAAAAAAACACGTGGTGAGCAGTATTTTTTCGTTAACAACCGCTATATCAGGCATCCATACCTGCATCATGCGATCGAAAATGCATTTCAGGAATTGCTTCCAAAAGATAGCTTTCCGAGCTATTTTTTAAATATCAAAATTGATCCGGCAGAAATCGATATCAATATTCATCCCACAAAAACTGAGATTAACTTCCAGGATACCAAGTTGATTTATGCCATTTTACATGCAGCAGTTAAAAAATCTATCGGTCAGCACAACTTGGCTCCTATGATTGATTTTGATGTGAATACGGAAATGGATATTGATTTTGGTGAAATAAGTCGGTCAAACCGGCCAATAACACCGCCTTCTGTTGATATAAACCCAGACTTTAATCCGTTTGAACATGGCAGAGGCAACTGGCAGCCATCATCCACAAATAGACAGCCAAGTGGCGGCGATAACTGGCGTTCGCTGTTTGGTGAAAGGACAGACAAAAGCCAATCGCAACAGCAAATAGACAGCGAAACAGAAAGTAAAAGCGTTTCTGGATTTGCTCCAGGCAATAACCGCTTTTTGCAACTCAGGCAAACCTATATTGTAACAGCGATACGTTCAGGCTTGATGGTGATAGACCAGCATTTGGCACATTGGCGCATTCTTTACGAACAAAACCTTAAGCAGCTAGAAAGAGAAAAATCAGGCTCACAGCAAGAGCTTTTTCCACAACAACTGCAATTTAATAGTAGCGATTCAGCTATATTAAAAGAGCTAATTGAGCCGCTTAAAATATTGGGATACAACATTGAAGAGATGGGACAAACCGCTTTTGTGGTAAACGGAACGCCTGAAGGTTTGGTTGAAAAAGATATTCACGGCCTTATCGAAAATATTTTGGAGCATTATAAAAAGAACGCCAGCGATTTACAACTGGAAAAGAAAATTAACTTGGCGCGGACAATATCGGCGCATACAGCAACAAAACACGGACAAATGCTTAGCGAAACGGAAATGGGTGCGCTAATTGACAGGCTTTTTGCTTGCCAAGTGCCCGAGGTGGCGCCAGACGGACGTAAAATATTTGCTACTTTACCCCTAAACGAATTACAAAACTTACTCAAATAAATTGATTGCATGACTCAATTCAAACCTACTGGTTTTAAGATACTTCCAACGGTGGTTAAAAACCTGCTGATCATCAATGGCTTGTTTTTTCTGGCAACCATCAGCTTCGGAAGCGTTTTTAATGTTGATCTGACAAAATTACTTGGATTACATTATGTTTTGGCCTCTGACTTTTCACCTTATCAATTTGTAACTTACATGTTTATGCATGGAGGTTTTACGCATATTCTATTCAATATGTTTGCGCTCTGGATGTTTGGTAATACGCTGGAAAATGTCTGGGGACCTAAGCGCTTTCTAACCTATTATATGGTTACGGGTATTGGCGCCGGCATTGTTTACCTGATTTGGATCAGCTTCCAGATTATGCCTGTTACCAATCAGATTGATCTCTTTATTAATAGCCGTGACCTCGCTGTTTTAGGCAACTTCACGGGAGAGCATACTTTCAGGCTGAATGAGTTTTCGGGACAGATTTGGCAGCAGTTTCAGGAATTTCAACGCAGTGTAAAAGTGTTGTCGGCTAATCCCTCCAATGCCGATGCCATGCAAACTGCCGTAAATTTTATGACAGATTACAAGGCCTTTTATCTTAACCAATTTGTTGTGGTTGGCGCATCGGGAGCGGTCTTTGGCATACTACTCGCCTTTGGCATGATGTTTCCTAATTCGGTAATCTACCTCTATTTTGCCATTCCCATCAAAGCCAAATATTTTGTAATTTTATACGGTGCTTTTGAACTTTTTGAGGGTGTGATGAATCGCCCAGGCGGCAATATCGCACACTTTGCCCACCTTGGTGGAATGTTGTTTGGATATATAATCATTGTTTACTGGAAAAAGAAAGGTGAATTTCGTTGATGAATGCTTATCAGTCAAATCAGTTTTTGGATCATTTTCGGCATTTTTTTAAACAGCCAAACGTTTTGCCACGGCTGATCTTGATTAATACCGGTGTTTTTTTATTAGTATATGTCGTCAATTTATTTGCTTGGCTTTTTCAGGCTGAAACCGGAACGGCTATTTTATCACCATTAACGCGCTGGTTGGCACTTCCGGCAAGCATGGATCAACTGCTCACAAAGCCCTGGACTATAGCCAGCTATATGTTTTTACATGAAGGCTTTTTACATTTGTTTTTCAATATGGTGGTGCTATATTTTGGCGGACAGATATTTCTGCAATATATGTCGTCTCGCAAATTGTTGAGTACCTATATTATAGGGGGGCTAACAGGCGGTGTATTTTATGTGTTGGCTTACAACCTATTTCCTGTCTTTCACCA
>CAZOEV010000015.1:0-12831 GCA_964578915.1 uncultured Lentimicrobiaceae bacterium | reverse complement strand
TTTCGGCTGAATATCCAGATAGTGATGTTAACTGGAAAGAGGCTTTGTTAAAAGAACAAGGCTCTGTAGCTGGAGATGTATTTCATTATACATTTGAAGTTCCAGTAAAATGGGTATTTAGATATGATTGTAATGATTCTATTCCGAAATTGGAAAATGAAAACTTAAAGCTTCAATGGGTTTCACAAAATCCAAGCATTATGGAAGATTTGCGAAAAATAGACATTTCTCCCGAGAAATTTAACTGGTGGATGCGCAGCATTTATGTAAAGAATGATGATGGCTCAAAAACACCGGCGCTATGGGTAAAAGGTTATTGCACAATGCTTTGTGTGTTAAAGCTTTTACCTCAAGACAGTGAAAATGTACAAATCGCAAAACACTAACATTGCATATTCTTTATAGCCTTTTAAACAATCACAACAAAGCTATTAAATTTAAATGAAATCATCGAGGACTGGAAGATTAGTTTTTCAGATACCTTCGAAAGCATAAGCTACCCATTAACCAAATCCTGCCGTGAAATTCTAATCACTCCCTTCTATTTTTAGTTGGTGGGGCATTTATTTTCGATTCTTCTCAAACTTATACAACTGCTAAACAATAAAATTCAGGAAAAGTTCGGTTGGATTTATGTGAAAATCATTTTACCTTTGATCCACTGAAAAAAATTGTACGCATGTTACTGGAGTTGATAAATAAAAAAAAAGCGTTTGTTTTTAATCCGTTTTCGTTCGGAAATATCTATGCGTCTGCCTACAAATCTCTTAATAAAGAGGTATGTCGAATAGACATTGCGAAAATAACAAGTACCTGTTATTTAAACCCGCTTTTTTAACATTAAAAAGCTATGAAATACTCAATCAGCATCGACCACGAATTACGAATAATTAGATATGCACATGATGGAATTATTCACCATGAAGACATTGGGGAAGCCTGGAAAGAATTACTAACAATGACGGAGTTTACCCAATTAAAGTATAATTTACTTTCGGATTACAGAAACGGCAAGCTTCAAATAGGTCGCAAATTTATACCAGAATTAATAGAATTTATGCGTGCAATTGAAAGTGTTGTAAAAGGTAAGAAACAAGCATTAATTGTGGATGAACCCCATTCCGTAGTAGCTTCAATGCTTTTTGAGGCCAAAGTCCAGAAAGAAATTGGATTTAAAGTTAATGTTTTTTCAACTGAAGCAGCAGCTTTGCATTGGCTTTCATATTAAACTAAAATAAAAGAATCTCGATTAGTCAAATTCAGGACGATTTCTGCTGTATAGTGTTAAAAAACTTGGCGTTTCAAGACTTTGAATAAAAAGGCCACAAACAAGATTTTTATATCATAATGTGTTAGCGTAACGGTGATACATTGAGCTTGTTGTGGCCTTTTTTTGCGCCGACTACATTCAAAAGGTGCTATTTGGCGCTTGAGCCAATATTTCCTTGACAAATGATATTATCATAGTCTACGGCTGTTTGATATACATTGATGTATCCATTATAAACCAGCCAGTTATCATAGCTAATATCTAATCCTCCATCCAGTTTACGGATCGTGGTAAAACTCTTTCCAGTTGTACCATTCACACTGCTCAATGTTGCTGTAACTGGCCCGCCACCTACAGTTTCAATTGAACTTAAGTTGATGCTTGCAGGATACATTTCGCCCTGAATAGTTCCTGAAAGCGTAAGGGTTAAGAGTGTTGTTCCGTTAAGCCTTTTTTGGAATAGTGCAGTTCCGGAAACACCATAGGTGCCAACGGTTCCAAGCGGATAAGATTTGCTAACATCCGTAATTACATTGCCTCCAATATCGCCCTGAGCCAAAACAATATTGGGCTCGGTGCTGCTTTTTACAACTTTTACAAAACCGTTATACGCAATCAACTGACTGTAAGTAAGCGAATTTACTTGAGTCGAGCTGCTGCCAGAAGCATCAATAGGATTAAGCTCCTGAACCATTTGACCACCTTCGGCAATAGTATTACTATGTAGTGCGGCCGGGTGAGTTCCTGATGGGGCTCCATTTAGTTTTATATTTATGGTTGTCAAGGAACTACTCGTCTCAATAAAAGTAACCATACCTGTAACTCCCAGAACATCTTGTGTCTTCAAATCATAACTAATCTCTCTGGCAGGTTCATCCTCTTTTTTGCAACCGCTTGTTGGCAATATTAAGCCTATGGCTAATATCATTGTTGCAAGGGCGAAAACATTTTTTATTTTAAACATTTTATGCTGATTATTTTCCCGCAAATGGCGAGGCAGTTGTGAAAACATTTTCACACAACAAAAGTACACATATTATAATCCAAAAAGCAATACACTATTCTGAATAAAACAAACACCCTTGCCACATTTGGACAAATTGGACTAGTTCAATTTTTGTGTTTTTTTTGCCAAAATGCAAAAGGATTAGCAATGTCCTACTGTTCTGACAATAAATCTGCTGAAAATCTTAATTAGTGAGAAAAGCATATCAGATTCTAGAAATACAGTAGCTCCGCTATTTTTGGATAATCGCCGCCCAATTAGGAAGTGTATTTGGATCGATATCGAAAACCCAGGAGCCCAGATAATAGGTCATAATTGTGATGATAATGGCTCCGACGAAATTGAGTAATAACCCATTCCTTGCCATCTGCGCAATAGTAAGCCTATTGGTGCCAAAAACAATGGCATTGGGCGGCGTAGCTACGGGAAGCATAAATGCCATAGAGCCAGAGAGCGTTGCAGGTAGCATAAGCAGCAGCGGATTTATTCCGCTCGAAACAGCTATGCCGGCCAAAATTGGAAGTATCATTTCTGTAGTAGCAGTATTGGAAGTAAGCTCAGTTAAAAAGGTCATCAACAAAGCAATAGTAAATATTAGCACCAGCGGATGATAGCCAGAAACCCACATCAACTGATCGCCAAACCAGCCCGATAGCCCCGATTCTTTAATTCCTGAAGCCAGGGCGAAACCTCCTCCAAATAGCAAAATAATGTGCCAGGGCAGGCCTTCAGCAATTTTCCATGTCATAATATGTTTCTGGCTTTTGTGGCGCGTGGGAATTATAAAAAGTGCGATGGCAATAAAAATGGCTACAGTGCCATCATTGATATATTCGGAGGCCGGAAAGATACTCGCCCATCCCGGTAACGTGAAAGTGCCAACCGTGATATTGGAACGGAACAGCCATAAAAAGGCTGCCGAAACAAAGCAAATCAGGACTGCTTTTTCCTCGAAACTAATGCGTCCCATTTCCTTCATTTGAATTCTAAAAGTCTCTTTACCCACGTTTTGCCACAAGCCCTTTTTGGGTTTAAAAACGAGATAAAGATAGCCCCAAGCAAAGGCAAACACGCTAATGCTGATAGGTAGTGCAAAGAAAAACCAACTGGCAAACGATATTTCAGGGGCATCAGGGAAGTAAATCTGAAAAATTCGCGAAAAAGAAAGGTTAGGCGGAGTTCCTACCAGCGTTGCTATGCCGCCAATGGAAGCGCTGTAAGCCACGCCAAGCAAGAGGCCGGTGGTATAGGATGCCACATTTTTTTTACCTACCAGCTCCTCCAGTTTCATAATGATCGACAGCAAAATAGGAATCATCATCATGGTAGTGGCCGTATTGGAAATCCACATCGACAAAAAAGCCGTCGAAATCATAAAACCCAATAATATTCGGCCAGGGCTGATGCCCGTCAGTAATAATATTTTGATGGCTATTCGCCGGTGCAAATCCCACCGCTGCATGGCGAGAGCGATAACAAAGCCTCCGATAAAAAGAAAAATAACATGATTAAAGTAGCTGGACGATACCTCGCGCCCATTCATAATGCCCAGCAGAGGGAAAAGCACTACAGGAAGCAAGGAAGTAACAGCTAAAGGAACAATTTCGGTAATCCACCAAACCGCCATAAGGAGGGCAACGGCAAGGGTTCTTCCAATTAAGGGGCTTTCCGGATTTGGATAGCCTGTGGCAATAATGATGGTGGCAATGAGCGGAGTAATGATAAAACTAAGGATTGCCCGTGAATTCATGGTGTTTGCCTTTAGTGGTTCAAGAAAAAGACAGAACGAAATTAGAAACTTTTCTCAAATAATCCTTCTTTTTTATTCTGCGCTTTTCCAAAGGCAGCTGAGGGCCGAAATTTAAACCAAATCTCGATAGCTTGGTTGGGTTTAAGAAAAAGCATAAGCTTTCCTACTAATCGAAAAAAAATCCCGCCATAAGCGGGATTTGATTTCAAAGTGTTTTGAATTATTGCAAATTCTTCAGATTGGTATTTTTCTGATTACAATTTTATCGTTAATCCAATTTTTCCGCCACTAAAGGCGTTTCCACCACCAAACTCCAGATTTATACCAACGGCATTACTGAAATAATACCGAGCACCAATCTGTCCTCCAAGGCCAATTCCCGAGGAAGAATTTCCATCGTAATCTTTTGGTGAGTTCCAGGTATAAAACCCAAGATTTAAGCCAGCATAAAAATCCCAAGGAGCAGGAATATTTAACACATTATTAAAATGATAATTGGCATTCCCAGAAAAACCGATTATTGAATGATGATAATTGTCGTTGTGCCAATTGTCATCATATCCGCGGTAAGAAAGTTCTGCACCCAAGGTGACATTGGGATGCACACCAACATCGAATCCAAAATAGACAGGAATACCCCACGATGAGAATCCAACTCCTAAATTGAGTTGTGCCTGACCTTTAGAAATAGGCCCCGATTGTGCAAAAATTGCTGTAGTCGAAAACAGTAAAACTAAAATTAAATAAAACTTTTTCATTAGATTTTTTTTAGATTAATCTTTACGTATTTATTGTGGTTCTTTAAAATTGTTTTGCTTTAAAAAACTCCAAGTTTTGAAGTTTATTAGCACGATAAAATTACACTAGAATGAATTTTAAAATGTTACACAATCAGGGATAAGAATTACATTATTCACACATTTTTTATTGAGTGTACGCTGAAAAACCAATAAATCGTTAAATTCAAATCAATATGAGTTATGTTTTTGCAGTTGATGCACGATTCTTACAAATAGTCACCTCAAACTCCTGCTCTTCGTTCGTCAAATATTCTCGACAAGATTAAGGTAGAGCACCAACAGGATTATCAAAAAAAAGAATTGCACCACACTATTGCAAGCGTGAGCTAGCAGCTAATTACACAGTCGTTCTAACAGCCTGGAGACTTCTCCCTCAAAGTTGTGCTGCGCATGTTTTCCAGCTTACTCTTCTAAGAGTTTTTAGGCAAATTAAACTTTGAAATATCGACTACCGACAGCAGACATCTTTGATCATCATCGGCAACAACGCCTTCTATATATACGGTACACAAAGACTCCTTACTATAGGCCAGAACCACTTCGCAGGATTCTTTTGCACTAGTGGTATATATTTTTTTGTAGAAATTATTAAAAACAGACTTCGATTCCTCTGATAAATGCAGCTTAAAATTGCTGTTTATCAAACTAAATCGTCTTTCTCCAAGCATATCGGCGGCAGTAAAATTTAGTTCACAAATGGCAGCTTCCGGATCAAGTATAAGGTAGCCCATGGGTGACAAATCAAAGAGCATGGTAAATTTTTTCAGCGCTGTTTCTGCTGTTTGGTATGCCTGGCGTAGTTCTTCGTTTTGCATTTCCAATTCTATCTGGCTTACCTGCAATTCGTGAACGAGCCTTTTTAAATCAGCTTCTCCCTCTAGTACCACTTCCTTCTGTTGTGTTTCTTTGAGCAGTTCTTCTGCTTTCTTGCGCAACATTTCGTTATTCAGGAAATCTATTTCTTCACTATTCATGACTTTGCTTTTTTGTTGTAATTATTATTCCCAATGGCAATTTCAGACTGTTGAAAATGGCATTAGCTGTCCATTCAGTTTCCATTTCATGAGTTTTTGCTCCAACCACCTTCATACCTATTTTATGCATATCAGCCTTTGTAAGTAGTTGATTTAATTGCTTTTCCGTTTTTTGTCTTAATGATTTAGGTACAAATAATTCAATATAACTTTGATTAATGACTTCATCGTATTTCATCCCAAAAAACTCTTCAGCCGCTAAATTAAACTCCTGTATTTTCCAATCCGTTGATAATTTAATAATTACATCGCTGGTTGAATTCAGGAGCATGCGAAATAGCTGGTTGGTTTCATTCAAACCTTCTTCAACCTGCTTTAAATCAGATACATTGACAAAAGTGATAACCAGTCCGTCTATCCTGTCCTCGAAAGTGCGGTAAGGCATAATGCGGGTAGAAAACCACCTGCCGTCTGTTGTTGGAATTTGTTTTTCAGTAAATATAAGTGTTCTCAAAACCTCCATAGCATCTTCGGTCAGTTCAGGATAAACAAGTTGTGAAACCTGATCGGTAAATGGTCGCCCGATATCGCTTTTTATGAGTTTGAAAATTTTGGTTGCCTGGTTGGTATAACGGCGGATATTCAATTCCTTGTCGAGAAATAAGGTAGCAATATCAGTGCTGTTTAGCAGATTCTTCATGTCGTTGTTTACGCGCGAAAAGTCATCAACTTTCGACTGCAGTTCGGCGTTTACGGTTTGAAGCTCTTCGTTCAGGCTTTGCATCTCTTCTTTGGAAGTGGTCAGCTCCTCGTTGGTTGATTGCAGCTCTTCATTGGTCGATTGCAATTCTTCATTGGTCGATTTCAACTCCTCCTGCGAAGTTTGCATCTCTTCCAGAATGTTCTGCACTTCTTCGCGTGCTCGTTGTAACTCATCTTCAAGCTCTTTCTCCCTTATACTGGCAATGGTTTCTATATCTTTTCTTGAATGTATTTCGGTTTCAGCAGGTTTGGCAACATCTGAAAAAATTATCAATATCTTCCCAAATAAAGCCTCTGGTTTATTAATCCAGTGAATATGAAGATTCAATATGACCGTGCTTCCATCGGAGCCAATTTTGAGGTTGTGTAAAATTACCGTTTCCTTTTTCTTAATTACTTTTCTAAATGCAATGGCAAAATCGCTTTGAAATCCCGGGCGCAACATCGCAAAAATATTCATGTTTGCCTTCCCTACCGCGGGTTCCAAGTATTTTCCAGTGTGCCCGCTAATATACAGAATGTCGCCATTTTCGTTTACCAAAACACCGGCAGGGGAAAATTGATGCAGCAATAACTGATCGGCAAGTGTTTGAATATTCATAATGGGTTTGTTAGGCGCTTTACTCTCGAAATTGGTCATTTTTGATCGGGAAAAGGAAGAGGGAAAATCGACTAGTTCAGGATTAAGGTCAGAATCACCACGTTTGTAAATTTTCAGACTGGAATTTTCGGCTGTAAAAAGATAGCTTTCCGATCCCAGTGTTTCTGAATTACCCAGCAGCAAAATACCATCGGAATTAAGGCTATAAAAAAACAAACCAAGCAACTTTTTTTGCAATTCAGGATCAAGATAAATAAGCAGATTCCTGCACGAAATAAAATCGATATTCGTGAAAGGGGGATGCATGATTATGTTATGTTGTGCAAACACAATGGTCTCCCTGATTTCTGTATTTACAAGATAACCATCATCTGTTTTGGTAAAAAAACGGCTCAAGCGTTTTGGAGAGACATGGGCTTCAATATTTACAGGAAAAACACCTTTTCTGGCTGTTTCAATGGCTTCGCTATCAAGATCGGTTGCAAAAATCTGAATGGTTAATCCTCCATGTGGATTTATTTTTTCAATTACTTCCCGAAATAAAATAGCCAGCGAATACGCTTCTTCTCCGGTAGAGCAGCCGGGTACCCATGCCCTTATTGTTCTGGATTTCCGTTTATTATCAACCTTTGTTGGTATGATTTTTTCTTTTAGTTTGTCCCAAACCTGGGGATCACGAAAAAAGTTGGTGACACCGATCATCAACTCCTTAAACAATATATGTACCTCTTTTGGGTTTTCTTGCAAAAAGTGAACATAGGAATTGATTTCAACAATTTTATGAACGCTCATCCGCCTTTCGATACGGCGGTAAACTGTGTTTTTTTTGTACAACAAAAAGTCGTTTCCGGTATGTGTGCGCAGTAAAATAATGATTTTCTCTAAGGCACTTTTGTTCGTCTTACCTGCGGTACGATCCGATTTTAATACAGGTATAAGTTCGAGAAAATCAGTCAGTTTTAAATATATTTCCTGAGGGGGAGCAACAACATCAACCAATCCGGAACTTATAGCATTGCGCGGCATGCTGTCAAATTTTGCGGTTTCGGGTTCCTGTGCTATTGCAATGCCGTCTTTTTCTTTAATCGCTGCAATCCCGATGCTGCCATCGGAGCCCATTCCCGATAGGATAACGCCAATGGCAAACTCTTTTTGATCGTCAGCCAGCGAACGAAGAAAAAAATCGATAGGAAGGCGCTGACCTCTTGCTTCAATAGGTTCAAACAAAAACAGCACTCCTTTTAAGATTGACATACTTTTGTTGGGTGGAATGACATACACGCAGTTGGGCTGCACTTTCATCCTGTCTTCAGCTTGGAAAACTTTCATTTTAGAAATTCGCTGAAGCAATTCTGGGAGCATCCCTTTTTGTGTAGGATCCAGATGCTGAATAACAACATAGGCCATTCCGCTGCTAGCAGGCACATTCCCCAGAACTTGTTCCAGAGCTTCTAATCCACCGGCTGATGCTCCGATGCCGATGATTGGAAATAGGTTGTCGCGTGTAATAGGCATGCTTTCAGGGGATTGCGTTGTAAATTTTGATTCCTGGTTATCACGATTGTAGTACTTCTTACAGCGGACTAAAGTAGTGTTTAAGCTTGATGTCTTTGTTGCAAAACTATTGTAAATAGTTATATGATTCCCACATTTTATCATAATGCACTTACTTTATGCTGTATTATTTTTGAAATTTCAACTGATGTTTAGTTTTCAAACGTATCAATTCACTTCTCAAATATGTGAATGATGTAACTCTTATTGAAGTTTATGTAACATCTTATCCATTGTGAGAGCCTAATTTTGTTTTGATAACTAATACTGTATGAAACAGTGTAAATAATGATTTTTTTAACAACTAAAACTGTCTACTATGAACAAATTGAAAATGGGTTTTCTTGTGGCTTTTAGCGCCGCTTTTATCTTTACAGGCTGTGCCTCTTGGAATAAAACACAGAAAGGCGCCGTAATTGGAACCGCCGCTGGTGGAGCAACTGGTGCAGTAATTGGCAGGGCTTCGGGCAACACTGCCCTTGGCGCAATAATAGGAGCAGCCGTTGGTGGCGCTTCGGGTGCTGTAATCGGCCATCAGATGGACAAACAGGCAGAGGAAATCGAAAAAACAGTTCCCGATGCAAAAGTTGAACGCGTTGGCGAAGGTATTGTGGTTGAATTCAGCAGCAATGTGCTTTTTAGTTTCGACAAGTCGAGCCTGTCTGACGATGCAAAATCGAACCTCAACAAACTGGTTACTGTACTGAAGAGTTTTCCTGATACCAATATTGAAGTGCAGGGACATACCGACAACAAAGGAAGCGATGCCTATAACCAAACTTTGTCAGAAGAACGTGCTGGCGCTGTATCCAACTATCTATATGGCAAAGGTATTGCCTACGATCGTTTGTCCATCAGAGGATTTGGCGAAAATTCAGCAAAATATTCAAACGACACCAAAGATGGTATGATACAAAATCGCAGGGTGGAATTTTTAATTACTGCCAATGAGAAAATGAAAGCTGACGCCAAAAAAGACGCAGCAAATTAATTGAATACACTAAAAACCAAAAAAAATGAAAATGAAATTAAGCCTTATTACACTGATGTTCCTATTTGCAGCATCCGTGACATTTGCTCAGAGCACTGAAAATTCCAATGTTTCGTTTGGCATTCTTGGGGGAGTAAACTTTCAAAATCTGAATGGTGAAGATGCAGGCGGCGATAAACTCGAAAATTCTATGATAGTAGGTTTTCATATCGGGGTAAATGCTCAGATTCCTTTTGCACCGGAGTTTTATTTCCAGCCGGGATTAATGTTCAGCACCAAAGGAGGCGAAAACAATGAGGGTTTATTGACCGACACATACAAGCTTTCGTATATTGAGCTACCGCTGAATTTCGTTTACAAAGCCAGGCTTGGAAGCGGCTATTTTATGCTTGGTTTTGGTCCCTATCTGGCTTATGGAATTGGAGGTAAAGCTACTTTTGAAGGTGGCCCTGCAACGATTGAGTCGGACATCGAATTCAAAAATGAAGTGGAAGTTGGCGATCCGCTGACTACAGTCTATTTTAAGCCTTTCGATGCCGGCGCCAACATATTCTTTGGCTATGAACTGGTAAGCGGCCCATTTATTCAGCTTAACGCTCAACTTGGCATGATCAATATTATGCCCGATGACAAACGTTTTCCTGATAATGATGCAACGATTAAAAATACCGGTTTCGGGCTTTCGGTTGGGTATCGGTTTTAGTAAAACCTCAACAAATTATTCACAAAAGGCTGTCTTTGCAAAACAAAGACAGCCTTTTTAGTATCAAAGATTATCGCATGACTCCAGACCCCAGCCTCAAAACACTACTTCTCAGTGCAAGCATTCGTGTTTTAATTTTGAAATGACATACAGTTATTGACGTTTAGGTTGATGTTGAGTGGAGGCGCCAACGCAGACGACAGGCATGTTTTTATTAAACCACAAGGGCGGGGTTTATAAATGCAACACGAAAAAAGGAGGATTGCTAACGTAGCTATCCTCCTTACTGTCCAACCAAAACAAAACAACCAAATCTATTTTACTGAACTTCTTTCTATTACTTTGGAAGAATATCAATTATAACTGTACGGTTATAAAAACGTTCTTCAGGAAATTCATTGTCAAATTGTGATAGTTTTTGATCTTCACCAAACCCATGAATCTCAAATTTTACATCTCTTCTACCTGCCTTCGCCAAACTGTTATCAATAATCTGTTTTACGTCGTTAGCTCTTGCCAATGACAACACACGGTTATTAGCATCGTCGCCGATGATATCAGTATAGCCATGAATTTTAACCGAAGCTCCTTCAGGAATTTTTAGTGCTACGATTTCAGAAAGGTATTTTTCGTAAATTTTGATGGCTTTGGAATCATTGAATTCATAAATCACACTGTACCTCATACCTTCTTTATCTTTGGTAGGAACCCATAACTTCATGTGCACAGTGGTATCCCTTTTTATTTTCGTTCCATTGAAAGTTTGACCAACCAATGTCACTTTGTACTTACCTTCGGTGCGGTTACCTAAAAGTAATTTTCCAGGCAAACTCACTTCTTCCTGAGTGTAAGGTCCATAACTTTGAATACCACCCAAATCATCCTTTACTTCCACCAACCATGATGATAATGCGTCATTTCCTTCGGCTACTTTGAATGTAACATAACTGTCGAGCGGCGGTTCCTGTATGGTAATAAGTTCAATTGGTTTCAGGCGGGCATCAGGTTCACTCTGGAATTCCATTAATAAAGCTGGGGAGCTACTCTCTATAGTTACCCTGCGGTCTTCCTCTCGAAGAAGTGCAAGCTCAAGTGTTCCACCCGGCTGTTCGGACGGGAGTTTTGGCTTTTCTCGAACTTCTATATTTATTCTTGAGCCACTTATTCCAAATATATCAACCAGATATTGTTTTACTGATTCTGCCAATATCTTTCCATCTTTTGAACCCATTTCTGAGGTTCCGACTAAGGTAATGGTTGATGATGGATTTCTTCCCATGCGGTCGCCCAAAATGTTTAAGACATTATAATAAGCAGTCATCTGTCGGTTTGAACGTCCCGACACTTTAAGCGGTGAGAACTCTTCCAGTTGGTCTTCTTTAAAGTCTCCGACCTGGTTTTTGTCTAATTTAACATAGCGATCAGATATTTCTGTTGATTCCTGGTCGAAGAACACATAGTTAAGCAGCGGGAAAGTCTCTCTGACCTTACGCTCTGTCGGAATATTTTCAGGAGAGGTTACAGCAAATCTGATCTCTGGCATAACAGGCAAAATAGAAACAAACTCTTCTGGCCGTTCTACTGCAGGACCGCGCCCAAATTTTAGTGCTATCCCTGCTCTTACAGTGGTTATATTCCATGATTCTATCGAGCGTGGATCCTGTCCGAAATATGGATGATAAGAAATAAAAGGGGATAGAACTGTTTTTAATTGTTTGTTCGCAGAAGTGAGCTCAATATCATATCCCGCACCAATTTGCGCTGAGAGTAAGATTTTGTTTACCTCGCTGAATTCTCCTTTCATCTCAGGCTCAGACCCTACATCGGGGAAGTCAGGATTGACACTCTTTTGATAAATAAAGTTTTTGTTCAGATTTATCGCAAATCTTGGTCCGGCAAACAAATAAAAACTTGATTTAAAAGGCGCGAAACGCAAGCTCGGCTCTATTGAAAGATAATCTAAATTGGTATTTAAATCTGCTGGGCAATTACAGGGAGCCATTACCTGATCGAACTTACCTCTTCTTTTGTCGTATCCAACTTGAAACATAAAGCCCAACTTTGTGTCAGGACGATGATATTCAATAAGTGGAGCCACGAAAATCCCGATTCCCATTCCATCGTGAAAAGCTGCCGGAGCCATGAAGTTCGTTGTTAACTGCTGCGTAGTGCCCTGGTAGAAGTTAAAATTTGCACCAGCTGCTACGCCAAACCACAATGAAGGGTTTGTGTACTTAACTTCCTGAGCGTGAACCAATGATAGACTGCCTACAGCAATTAAAATGTATAAGAAAAGACTTTTTAGTGCCAGGTTGAAAGGGAATCGCGCCTGGCGCGATTCCTTATTACTTTTTATACTATTTTTCACTAGTGGGCATTTAAAACCCACTGATTCTTAACTGTTTAACTAATTGTTCTTT
>CAZOEV010000014.1:0-12917 GCA_964578915.1 uncultured Lentimicrobiaceae bacterium | reverse complement strand
AACGTTTATCAGGTTATCACGATGCGCTTTTAAAACACAATATTCCTTATGATCCTGATTTGGTAGTGCTGGCCGATACCTTTGACAGTGCCCGCAAAGCTGCCCATGAAATTTTGCGCCGCCCTGATTATCCCAAAGGGTTTTTTGCCGTAAACGATATGGCTGCTATCGCCATTATTAAGGAGGCCAAAAGTGTGGGCTTGAGAGTGCCTGAAGATATTCGCGTGGTAGGTTTTGAAAATAGTAAATCAGCGGCCATTAGTGAGCCGGAACTTACAACAGTGGACCAGTTTGGTTTTGATCTGGGTCGCGAAGCTTGCCTGATGTTGTTGAGGCGTTTGAAAAGCGAGGAACGTGAAGATCCCTTTAAACCAATTAAAAAGGTGATAAAAACACGGCTGATTGTGCGTGCATCCACCTGATCGATTTAGCTTAGTTTTTTAACACGCTTTTAAAGAATAGCAGGATCCCAAAAGTGTTTTTTGAAATTGACGATGGTATCATTTTCAATGATGATACCTTCGTTTTCCAATAAAGTTTGCATCAAATCAGGATGCCCAAAATGGGCTTTGCCGGTTAGTTGTCCGTTGCGGTTTACAACCCTATGCGCTGGAATTTGCAATGCTGCTCGGTGCGAATTATTCATGGCCCAGCCCACCATTCTGGCTGATGATTTTGCGCCAAGACAAGCAGCAATTGCACCATAAGAAGTAACACGCCCGCGTGGAATCAGTTTCACTACTTCATAAACCAACTCAAAAAACGACTCACTTTTTTGGCTGTAATCCAAAGCGTAGGTATTTAATTTTAAGGCCCTGGTCAAGCCATATTTTTTCGTAAAAAGTTTGAATATTCTTTACTTCCAAACCTGCTTCTTCTGCATAAAGGTCAGCTGAATCATAATAGACTGGTAGTTTTTCTGCTTCAATCACTTCACGGGTGTATTCATAAAGCAAGTCGCTGTCGGTTTTTAGGTGAACTACGCCTTCAGTTTTTAAAAATTTCCGATAATTTTCTAAAAAGCGTGGAGAGGTGAGTCGTTTTCTGACGCGAGATTTTTGGGGCTGTGGATCAGGAAACGTAATCCAAATTTCGTCTACTTCTACCACGCCAAAAAATTGTTCCACCAACTCAATTTTACTCCTTATAAAAGCCACATTTTTCATCTCGGCTTCTTGGGCATCCTGCAGGCCACGCCAAATCCGTGCACCTTTTATGTCCATACCGATATGATTACTGCTTTTTCTGGCTTTAGCAAGTCCAACAGTATATTCGCCTTTGCCGCAACCCAGCTCAAGCACGATAGGATTTTCATTCTGAAAAAACTTTTCGCGCCACAAGCCTTTCAGCGGAAAACCGCTTTGTTGCAGTTGCTCGAAATTATATTGAAATAAATTTGTAAAGGTTTCATTTTCAGCAAAACGCTGAAGTTTTCTCTTCTTTCCCACGGGCTATAAAATTTCTAAAAGCTAAATATCCAGGCTCCCGGGTTTTCTTCGTTTTGTATCACGGCTAACCTCCTAATTGCAGCACTTCTTTGCTGATGAGCTTCAAATGCAATACGCCAAAGTCCAGTATTTGTCTGGCCGGCATACACAGCTTCAAATCCTTTGCTGCGTAATTGACTAATCAATTTGTCGGCATTTTCTTTTTCTCTAAATGCGCCCGCAATAATATAAAATCCAGCTTGTTGTGTAGTAACTGGAGTAGCTTCTGCGGTTATAGTAACAGCCTTAACTTCAACTGGCAAGGGCTCTGCAACAACAGTTTCATATTCAGCATCAGCTGCTGTTTCAAATTCAGCTGCATCCGTATTTTCAAAAGAATTATTCTCGCTGAAACTTTCTTCTTCTGTGAAACTTTCTTCGTCAAAACTCTCAGCTTCCTGCAATGAAACATCAGGTATCAGGGTGGCTTCGCTGGTGCGCAGGCTTTGTTGTAGATCTGCAACTGTTTCATTCTTTTCAGCAGGAATAAAGCGATCTATGGCAATTTTATCTGCATGGTTGGCTACAAATTCGTTCGGACTGGCATAAAAAACAGGAATCCAGCCACTGTAAGCAGCATAATATTTTGAAACGGTGTTGATATTCATATAAGACCAGCCGACAAGCATAAACACCAACAAAAACGCAACGAATAAAAATTGTTTCTTGTAACGGTTTGGACGACGAGAAGCTTTAAAAACCGGTTCTGCTTTTGTGCGCTTATTTGAGGTTCTGCTTTTTGGGATTGGATCTGTGTGTAGCTTGCGTTGCTTTTCATCACGCTGCTGACGAATCGTTTGTTCGAGCTTTTGCTTAAAATCTTCCCGCTTAATCATGGGCGACACAAAACCTGTTAATCCAAAAGAATCGGCCAGGTAGTTTTGCGTAGCGTCTGCATCAAAAATCACTTGTTTGTGGCTGTCAAAATAAATGCTGCCGATATTGCGGAAAGTAATGCGACGTCCTTGATCCATTTCATCAATGCACCGCAAAACAAATCTATCCATTTTCTTTTTAGCGTCAGCATAAGTCAGCGCCTCTTTCTGTGCAATATAATTGAGTAGCATGCCATCGTTTGCTCTCAAATGTTGATTGAAAACAATTTCTTTGTGAGGTGGCTTAAATTGATGCTTGACAGAATGGATCTCTGCCGGATGATTTTTGGTAATAAAACCACCAAGTCCGGGGATGACAACGCATTCATGCTCAAACAATAAATCTGCTATGCTACTGGCAATTTTCATAAAGTTTTGCGACACTTTGGAATGGCTACAAGTTAATTAGCCTGCTAAGATACAAACATCCTGCTTGAATAGTCAAATTTTCTTGAAAAGTTTTTTTAAATCGTCGGTAGTATCTATTGAAACGCCTTCTTTTTCAGTGATTCCGGTCTGAATATAAAAGTCGTTTTCGAGCCAGCGAAGCTGTTCGAGCGATTCGGTTTGTTCGAGGCCTGAGAGTGATAGTTTGGTTACTGCTTCAAGTGCTTCACTTTTGTAGGCATAAATGCCCAAATGGCGAAAGTAAGGATGTTCATCAAGCCAGAATTCTTTGGAAGTGTTTCGGTTAAATGGTATGGCTTGTCGGCTGAAATACAAGGCTTTGCCTGTTTTTGTAATTACTGCTTTTACCACATTTGAATCCCAAAGTAAGCTAATTTCTTTGATCGGACTGATCAATGTGGCTATATCTACTTTTTTTATGCTGATAAGCTCAGCCAACTGATCAATTTGTTGAGGATCAATAAAGGGTTCATCACCTTGAATATTGATGACAGCATCGAATTTTCCAGCTGTTTTTTGAAATGCTTCAAAACATCGGTCGGTGCCACTGGGATGGTTTTCGGAAGTCATAATCGCGTTTCCGCCAAAAGCAGTAACGGCTTGAAAAATGCGCTCATCATCCGTGGCCACCACGATATGATTAATTTTTTGGGTTTTTAGCACTTGTTCGTATACCCGCTGTATCATTGGCTTGCCCATAATATCAGCCAGCGGCTTGCCAGGAAATCTAGTTGAGCCGTAACGTGCCGGAATTACTGCAAGAATTTTCATCTGACTAAATTTTTCTATTTATTTTGGACGAAAGGCTTAAAATTGAAGGAAAACCAGCCTAAAATAGTCCGTGAAGCTCGGCATTTATTCTTTCGATAACAAAACTCAGATCGTCGGGATTTTCAAGGTCGATGTCGTCCACTTCGATTACGAGTAACTTGCCAATGGTGTATTTTGAAATCCAGGCTTCATAACGTTCATTTAAGTGCTTTAAGTAGTCGAGACGTATGGATTTTTCGTAATCCCGATTACGTTTTTGAATCTGATTGACAAGTGTTGGTACCGTTGATCGCAGATAAATCAGCAGATCGGGTGGCTGAATAAACTTGCTCATCAACTCAAAAAGTGAGCTATAATTTTCAAAATCCCGCGTTGACATCAGGTTCATTGAATGCAAATTGGGCGCAAAAATGTATGCGTCTTCATAAATAGTGCGGTCTTGCACAATGGTTTTTCCGCTGTTGCGAATTTCAATCACTTGCCTGAAACGGCTGTTCAAAAAATACACTTGAAGATTAAATGCCCAGCGCTGCATATCTTCGTAAAAGCTGTGCAGATAAGGGTTGTTATCAACATCTTCAAAATGTGGCGTCCAGTTAAAGTGCTTGGACAAAAGCTTAGTGAGGGTGGTTTTTCCCGATCCGATGTTTCCGGCAATGGCGATGTGCATTATGTCAATTTTTAGCGGATAAAAGTACTAAGTTTTAAGCTCATTTCAGGTTAATTTCAGGATTTCTTCAACAATCTTTCTGTCATTAGACAAGCGTGGCACTTTGTGTTGGCCACCTAGTTTGCCTTTTTGCTTTAGCCAGGCGTAAAAAGTTCCTTTTTTAAGTGAGTGAATCACAGGCTCGCGCAAAACCATATTGTGGTAGCGCTTGGCTTCATAATCAGAATTGAGCGATTTGAGTGCGTTGTCGAGGGTTTCTGCAAAAAACTCTAAATTATCAGGGTCATTCTCAAATTCGATTAGCCATTCGTGCGCAGCAGTTTCTTTATCAGTAGAGAAAAGCGGTGCAGCGGTGTAGTCGGTTATATTTATGTGGCACTTTTGACTAGCAATGGCGAGCGCTTTTTCAGCATTGTCAATAATCAGCTCTTCGCCAAATGCGTTGATGAAATTTTTCGTTCTTCCAGTAATTTTTATGCGGTAGGGATTGAGCGAGGTAAAAGTAATGGTATCGCCAATCAAATAACGCCACAAACCAGCGTTGGTAGTAATAAGCAGCGCATAATTTACATCCAGCTCCACTTCATGCAGTTGCAGTGCTTTGGGCTGTTCTTTCTCAAATTCCTCCATGGGAATAAACTCATAGAAAATGCCGTAATCGAGCATTAATAGCAATTCGCTGCTATTTAATTGATCTTGAATACCAAAAAAACCTTCGGAGGCATTGTATGTCTCCATATAATTCATTGAATCTAACGGAATCAATTGCTTGAACTGTTCGCGATAGGGATCAAACTTTACGCCGCCATGAAAGAAAACTTCTAAGTTTGGCCAAACTTCACCCAGATTTTTCTTGCCGGTGATTTCCAGAATTTTTTTAATCAAAACCATGGTCCATGAAGGCACTCCCGAGATACTCGTAACATCGTGCTGCATGGTTTCGCGCGCCATCAGCTCAATTTTCGATTCCCATTCATCCATCAAAGCGATGCTCAAATTGGGGGTTTTCATCAGTTGCACCCAAAATGGTAGATTTTGGATCAATATGGCAGAAAGATCGCCATCATAATACGATTCGTTGTTGACTTCACTAATGGTATGGCTGCCGCCCAACACCAGTCCGCGGCCATCAAAAATTTTTGTTTCGGGATTGTTATTAATGTAAATACTCAAAAGGTCTTTACCAGCTTTAAAGTGACATTCTTCTAAAGATGAGTTACTTACAGGAATATATTTACTCTTGCTTGAGGTGGTTCCGGAAGATTTTGCAAACCATTTAATTTCTTCGGGCCACAGCACATTTTGTTCGCCGGTTCGCAGTCGGTCAATAAATGGCTTAAGATCTTCATAGCTGTGCACCGGAACACGCTGCGCAAATTGCTCGGGTGTTTTTATGTTTTTAAAGTCAAAAGTTTTGCCAAATTCTGTTGTTTTGCCTAAGGCAATAAGGCGTTTAAACCATTCAGCCTGAACCTCATGTGGGTATTTAGTAAATAACTCTATCTGGTGCATACGCTTTTTGATAAACCAAGAAGCGACGGTATTTATAATTGCCATAAACTATTGGAATAGGTGGCAAATTTAAAAAAATGGAAGCAATATTGGAAGCAAAAATGGAAGTTGATTATGGAATGATTGTTTTATATGTTCAAAAATTCCACAATTTTTTTCAGGATTGAATTATTTTGGTGCTTTTATGATCAAATAAATACCCAAAACGGAATAAATAATATTTGGAATCCAGGCGGCCAAAATAGGGGAGAGGTTGCCAAAGGTGGCAAAAACAGTTGAAAATTGCATAAACAAAATATAGGAAAAGGTTATGGCGATGCCCATTCCCAAATGCATTCCAATGCCGCCACGCACTTTACGGCTAGAAAGCGCTGCGCCAATAAAAGTAAGTATCAAAATAGCTGCTGGTGAGGCTAACCTTTTTTGCATTTCAACTTCGTAATTTACCACACCCACTGAGCCTTTCAAGCGTTCTTTGCTGATGTGATCACGCAATTCCCAAAAGTTCATTATTTCAAAATCTTCTTTAATTTTATACAGATCAGTGGGTAGCAAATTGAGTGTCGTATCTTTCAATTTCCCCTTTTCAATATGCTCATTGATGCCATCGAGAAAACGTTCTGAATAGTTTACAATTTTCCAGGCATTGACCTCGGCACGGCTGGTATCGTATTCAATGCGATCGGCAATAAGTTTATATTCCATTTCTTCTCCATTAAACCGTTCAATGGTAAACCGATAGCCAGTTTGCTGTTTATTGTTGTAGTTTTCTACAAAAATAAAAATGCCCTTCTCAATCTGTATGTGAATATTGCGTTCCCTATCCTTCGAAAGGTCTTCCATGTATTTATCCTTAAAAACACGCCTGATTTCGTTGGTTTTCGGAATCAAAAAATTTCCCAGATAAAACGACAGAATAGCAAGTAATAAGGAGGCTAAAAGATAGGGACGAAGCATCCTCATAAAACTGACGCCACTGCTCAGAATAGCAATAATCTCGCTATTTCCGGCCATTTTGCTGGTGAAAAAAATAACAGAAATAAAAGTGAAGAGGTAAACAAAGAGGTTGATGAAATAAGGTATAAAATTGATGTAATAGTCCACGATTATTTCGCTGACAGGCGCATTGTTTTGCAAAAAATCATCAATATTTTCTGAGATGTCAAAAATGATGACAATCACAATCAACAAAGTGATTGCATAAAAAAAAGTACCGATGAATTTCTTGAAAATATACCAGTCAATCAGCTTCATACACTACAGGCGTTGTGATATTTTTGGAACCATCATTTGTTTCCAGCTTGCAAAATCTCCTGCCAAAATATGTTTTCGGGCTTCTTTTACAAGCCATAAATAAAACGAGAGATTGTGCAGGCTTGCGATCATGCTTCCGAGCATTTCGCCGGCCACAAAAAGATGACGTAAATAAGCCCTCGAATATTGTTGGTCAACAAAAGAAAGTCCGTTTTCATCAATCGGACTAAAATCAGCTTTCCATTTTTCGTTGCGCATATTGATAATGCCATTACTGGTAAACAACATGCCGTTGCGGGCGTTTCGGGTTGGCATCACGCAGTCGAGCATATCAATGCCCAAAGCAATGCTTTCCAGGATGTTGGCTGGAGTTCCAACACCCATCAAATACCGTGGCTTGTCGGCAGGAAGTATATTGCAAACCAATTCGGTCATTTCATACATCATTTCAGCGGGTTCTCCCACTGAAAGGCCGCCAATAGCATTGCCGTCAGCGCCAACAGCAGCGATGGTTTCAGCGGAGTGCTTGCGCAAATCTTTATAGGTAGAACCCTGAACTATAGGAAACAAACTCTGGTTGTAGTCGTAATGTGGACTGGTTTCTGCAAGCTGTTTCACACAGCGATGAAGCCATTGATGGGTTATTTCGGTCGATTTTACGGCATAATCGTAATCGCAGGGATAAGGCGTGCATTCATCGAAAGCCATAATGATGTCGGCACCAATTGTTCGCTGAATATCCATCACCCGTTCCGGTGTAAATTTATGGCGCGAACCATCAATATGTGATTGAAAAGTTACGCCCTCTTCAGTAAGTTTGCGCCTGTCGCTGAGCGAATATACCTGATAGCCACCACTATCAGTCAGTATGGGCTTGTGCCAGCCGTTAAACTTATGCAGTCCGCCGGCTTTTGAAAGAACATCCAAGCCGGGACGCAAAAAAAGGTGATAGGTGTTTCCAAGAATAATATGGGCTTGCACATCATCGTAAAGATCGCGCTGATGCACCGCTTTTACTGTTCCGGCTGTGCCAACCGGCATAAAAATCGGTGTTTCTATCGTTCCGTGATCTGTTGTAATTGTTCCTGCTCGTGCCGCACTTTTTGGATCAGTGCCGTTGATCTTAAAATCCATCCGTAAAAATTTCGGCAAAGATAAGCCAAATCATAAAGATTGGATAATTTTGCCCGTGCGTAAAAACAGTTCCCCTCTATGGAGATAATCTACTTTTCTGTCGGTTTTGTTTTGTTTGTCCTTTTTGCGCTGACATCTTTGGTGCAGCTAGCCTATTACTGGTTTATTTTTGGGCGACTGGCTTTCTATCGCCAAAAAGATGTTAGCGATGGACTTCCGCTAAAGCAGGAAGCTGTTTCAGTAGTTATTTCGGCCAGAAATGAATTCCACAACCTGGAGCATTTTTTGCCGCTGATTTTGGCGCAGGACTATCCCGATTTTGAAGTGGTGGTAGTAAACGACTGCTCGGATGATGATTCGACTGAATTTTTGGATCAGCTTGCCCTTGAAAACAAAAAGCTTAAAGTGGTTCATCTGCGTCAGAGCTTGAATTTTTTTCAGGGTAAAAAATTTCCGCTGAGCATGGGAATCAAGTCGGCTAAAAATGATTTATTGCTACTCACCGATGCGGATTGTTACCCCGAAAATGACCAATGGATCAATCAAATGGTGCTGGCTTATCAGCCTCAAACGGAAGTGCTGCTGGCTTATGGTCCTTACGAAAAGCGGCCGGGTTTGCTCAATAAAATAATTCGTTTTGATACGCTTCATATAGCCATGCAGTATTTATCGCTTGCCTTAATTGGCAAGCCCTATATGGGCGTAGGGCGAAATTTGTCCTACCGCAAAAGCCTGTTTCTGAAGAATAAAGGATTTACTTCACACTATAAAATTAGCTCCGGCGATGATGACTTGTTTATCAGTATGGTTGCCAAAAAAAGTAATACAGACCTCTTGGTATCAGCAGAAAACCGGATGATTTCTATGCCTAAAAAGTCGTTTTCGGCATGGATTAGGCAAAAGCGCCGTCATCTCAGCACCGGCGCCCATTATACTTTTTCTGTAAAATTTTTGCTGGGGATGTATGCAGCTTCTCAACTGCTTTTTTACATCAGTTTTATTGCTTTGCTATTTGCTGCGCCTTTCGCAAGCATCGATCCACATCCTTATATATATTATGGAGTAGTGGTTTTTATTTTTCTTCTGAGATTTGTAAGTCTATGGATTGTCTTTTCAAAGTCCAGTCAAAAGTTGGGCGAAAATGGGCTTTTCTGGGTTTATCCGTGGGCTGAAATCTTTTTTATTATTTTTACGCCCATGTTGGCAATTTCTAATCTGCTGGTCAAAAAACCAAAATGGAAGTAAAAACGCAATTAACCGAGAAAGCGAAACGCGATCTAGTGCTTATCGATAGAGCACTAAACCAAGGCGATCAAAAAGCTTATGCGGAATTGCTGCGCCTGTATCGCGATGCCATTTATTATCTGATGCTTAAGATGTCAAACAGTCCCCTCGATGCCGAAGATTTAACCATAGAAGCCTTTGGCAAAGCATTTAAAAATTTGCGGAAATATACCGCAGAATTTGCTTTCTCTACCTGGCTCTATCGCATTGCTACCAATAATTGTATCGACTTTATGCGCAGATACAAGCGCATCCCGTCGGCCAGTGAAATGAACTGGACTGCCGACAAACAGGATGAAATGCTTGACGATATAAGTTCGGAAATGAATGACCCAGAGGAAAATTTGATGCGTTTGCAGAAAATTAAACACATGCATCATGTGGTTGATAGGCTCAAGCCACACTACAAAAACCTTATTTTATTGCGCTATTTTAATGAGTTCAGCTATGAAGAAATTTGCCAGAAACTCAATCTGCCACTGGGAACTGTAAAAGCACAACTTTTTCGTGCGAAGGCTTTGCTGCTGCTGATCATGGAAAACAGTCGGGAGCAACATTAACAACAACGTCTTTCTTTAACCAGCTTTTGTTTTGAAATTTACTGCTAAAAAGGCGGCTTTTTGCTAACTTTGCAGCACCTAATAATATTGACAGGATGAGCCTACAAAATGAGTTTCAAAATGCTGTTCTTCAAGGAATTCCAAGCGAACTTCCACAGCCCAAAGACTACGATCTAAACATCAATCACGCGCCAAAGCGTAAGCCAATTTTAATTAAGGAAGAGAAAAAGCTCGCCCTAAAAAATGCTTTGCGTTATTTCCCAGAAAGGCATCATGCTGTTCTGGCCAAAGAGTTTGCAGAAGAATTGGAAAAATACGGACGTATCTATATGTATCGTTTTCGTCCTGAGTATAAAATTTCCGCCCGAAAAATCAACGATTTTCCGCACCAAAGCAAGCAGGCTGCTGCTATCATGCTTATGCTGAGCAATAACCTGGATTATGCCGTTGCACAGCATCCGCATGAGCTAATTACTTACGGCGGAAATGGCGCAGTATTCCAAAATTGGGCGCAATATTTGCTCACGATGCAGTATTTGGCCAAAATGACGGATCAGCAAACTTTGGCCATGTATTCTGGCCATCCGATGGGGCTATTCCCTTCGCATCCCGAGGCGCCACGTGTAGTGGTTACCAACGGCATGGTTATTCCAAATTACTCAAAACCTGATGATTGGGAAAAATTTAACGCGCTGGGCGTTTCACAGTACGGACAAATGACAGCCGGTTCGTTTATGTATATCGGCCCGCAGGGAATTGTACACGGAACGACAATTACGGTGTTGAATGCCAGCAGAATGAAGCAACATCCGAATTATAAAGGAGGCATAAAATTATTTATTACGTCCGGACTTGGTGGTATGAGTGGCGCGCAGCCCAAAGCTGGAAATATTGCTGGTGTGGTGAGCATCACTGCCGAAGTAAATCCCAAAGCGGCGCACAAACGCCACGAACAAGGCTGGGTGGATGAAATTGTAGAAGATGCCGATGCCGCCATTGATGCCGCATTGCTATGGAAACAAAAAAACGAGCCGCACTCAATCGCGTTTCTTGGTAATATCGTTACCCTCTGGGAACGCCTCGCAGCGCGCGAGATTGACGTAGATATGGGTTCCGATCAGACTTCATTGCATAATCCATGGGCTGGTGGTTATTATCCCGTTGGCTTGTCGTATGAAGAAAGCAATGCGATGATGGCTGAAAATCCTGAAAAATTTAAAGAATTGGTGCAGCAATCATTGATCAGGCAAGTTGAAGCCATCAATAAATTGACGAAAATTGGCATGTACTTTTTTGATTATGGCAACGCCTTTTTGCTTGAAAGTAGTCGCGCCGGAGCAGATATTATGAAAGAAAAAGGCGGCTTTAAGTATCCTTCTTATGTGCAAGATATTATGGGACCAAAATGCTTTGACTATGGTTTTGGCCCTTTCAGATGGGTTTGTGCTTCATCAGATCCAGCTGATTTGGCAAAGACCGATAAAATTGCTTGCGAAGTGCTCGAAGAAATTGCTAAAACAGCGCCAGCCGAAATTAAAGAGCAAATGAACGATAATATCCACTGGATAAAGGGAGCTCAGAAGAATAAGATGGTTGTTGGATCACAAGCACGCATTTTATATGCCGATGCTGAAGGCCGGATAAAAATTGCGGCAGCTTTTAATAAAGCTATTGCTGCTGGCGAAATTAGCGGCCCGGTAATTCTTGGCCGCGATCACCACGATGTTTCCGGAACCGACTCGCCTTATCGCGAAACCTCAAATATTTACGACGGATCAAGCTTTACAGCCGATATGGCCATTCAAAATGTGATTGGCGATTCCTTTAGAGGAGCTACTTGGGTTTCAATTCACAATGGTGGCGGTGTTGGTTGGGGCGAAGTGATAAATGGCGGCTTTGGTATGTTACTCGATGGCACAGCCGAAGCCGATCGCCGCTTGCGGATGATGCTGCACTGGGATGTGAATAACGGCATTGCCAGGCGAAGCTGGGCCAGAAATGAAGAAGCTGTTTTTGCTATCAAACGCGCTATGCAGCAGGAACCTTTGCTGTCAGTTACGCTACCGAATTTTGCAGATGATGCCATCATTGATACGGCGTTAGGTTTTGATCCGAAATAAACTTTGCCGTTTATTCCCGAACCGTCCATTAGACCGTAAATAACTGTCATTCATAGCGAAGCTGTGCCTGGTGGTAGATAGGAATGAATTTCTTATTTTTTTACCGGACAACAATGTTAATGAAGATAGATGAGAATAACAGTAAAGTCACCAAATCAGCGGCTTACTAATAATGTCCTCTAACAGATAGAATAAAAACGATCTTATCGGTTACTTCATAAACCAGTCTGTGTTCACGATTAATTCTACGAGACCATAAGCCGGTTAATGTATGTTTGAGCGATTCGGGTTTACCTGTTCCTTCATAAGGATGTTCGGTCAGCTCTTCTAAAAGTGCAAGCAGCTTAGTAAGCACAGCTTTATTACCCGACTTTTTCAGCAGAGCAATATCGTCTTTGGCTTTGTCTGTAAAATCTAAATGATAGCTCACACGCCTAAAAAGTTTCGTAGGTTTTCTTTCTTAACCCTTGTAACTTTACCTTCTTTGGCTTGCCGGAGGCTTTCTTCAACTTTAGCCACAAAATCAGCACTATAGCTTTCTTCCTTGGAGATCTCAAACTTAATTTTAAGGGCTTGCATAAACGCTTTTAAGGCAGAAACCTGTTCGTTTGTTTGCGGGTGTGCTATAAATATATCCTGTTTTTTCATAGAGGGATAAAAATTTTAAGTTTTACAGATTAAATGAAGCCATCCAATACATCTTGTGTAAGTTTTCTTTCCGTGATGAGCAATGCAATTCTTTTGCCTTAAATAGTGCCAGAAAGAAAACTGTACTTTTCTTATAAAGAATAAATAGCCATAAAAACGCTAAAAAGGCATATTAAAACCGTTATATTAAATAA
>CAZOEV010000013.1:0-13179 GCA_964578915.1 uncultured Lentimicrobiaceae bacterium | reverse complement strand
TGAGGATAACAAAAAAAATAATCAAACACTAAATCCCTAATCCCATGAAAAAAATCAATACTTTTTTAATGGTGCTATTGTTCTCCTTTTTAGGAACAAATCTTATAGCACAAAATTACTCCCTACTTTTAGACGGCACCAACGACAAAGTTGGCGTGCTCGATAGCCCCGAACTAAACCCGCTAAACGGAATGACCGTTGAGGCCTGGATTAATGCCGCTGAGTGGAACACCAATATCTGGGGCGGCGTAATTATTGGAAAACAAGGCACCAATCCCGATAAAGGCTATTGCTTTACTGCCGGTCAAAACGGCAGGGTTGAGTTTACTGTTTCGGTTGACGAAGGCTGGAAATCGGTAGCCACACCCGCGCTTTTGGGCACCAACGCCTGGTATCATATTGCTGGCGTTTACAACGGAACGCAGGTGATGCTATATATTAATGGTGTGCTGATTGGTGCCGAAGATGCCATTGGCTTGCTGACCGAAGGCACTGGCGTGGTGATGAATATTGGCGACAATCCCACTTGGCCGGGCCGTTTCTGGAATGGCCGTTTGGATGAAGTCAGAAAATGGGAAGTGGCACGCACCGAAGCTGAAATTCAAGCAACAATGAGTACTGAACTTACTGGAACAGAAACCGGTTTGGTGGCTTATTACAATATGAATGAGGGCACTGGAATTGTTTTGAACGATATAAGTGGAAACGAGAATAACGGCCAGTTGATTAATATGTCTGATGAAGCCTGGGTAGATGGTTTTCAGCCAGTTACAGCAGATATGGGTGTAATTGGTATTGCATCACCTTCTATTATTGGAAGTGGTTTTGGTATGGAAGAAAAAATCCGCCTGGAAGTAAAAAACTTTGCTACCGAAGAAGTTACAAGTTTTGAGCTGAGCTATCAAATCAATGAAGATGAAACAGTTACCGAGACCGTTAATGTTGTAATTCCGCCTTTTGAGACTTATATTTATACATTTGAAGATCAATTGGATTTATCGACTTTTTCAATGATTGAAATTACTGGAAGCGTTATACTGGAAGGCGATGGAAATCTTGATAATGATGTTCTTACCGAATCTATAACGCCAACGCTTAACTTGATGATTTTCGATCAAGAACGCCACAATTATGGCGGTTATGGTCAGACACATACGCGTACGGTATTTATGCCGGAAAACCTTAACGCTTACAGTGAAATTTATCTTCACCTCGATATGGATTGTCCAACAGGCGGCTGCGATCCTTGGGATCAACCGGCCAAACTGATGATTAATAAGGATGGCGAAAACTACGAAATCGCCCGCTATATCACGCCTTATGGCGTGGCTTGTGGGGGATGGACCTGGGATATCACCGACTTTAGTTCTTTACTCACTGAAAGAGTTGACTGGGTGAGTTATGTTCAGGTTTGGGGCGCATCAGGATGGCTGGTATCGCTTGAACTTGAATTAGTTGAAGGCACACCAACTTATCCTTATTCAAAAGTAACTAAACTTTGGGCCGAAGATAATTGGGTGTATGGTGATCCGGAAATATCCTATGATTTCCCAGAAATTCCGGTAGTGATGCAAAATGAAACCATTGCTGCAAAGCTGCGCATGACCACAACAGGCCACGGCCAGGGAAATACCATGAATGCTGCTGAGTTTGCAGAATTTACACACCATATTCATATTGACGGTGAGGAAGTTTTTGCGCAACATTTGTGGAAGGACGATTGCGGATCAAATAGCTGTAGCCCGCAAAGCGGAACTTATCTTTATAGCCGCGCCGGTTGGTGTCCCGGACAAGATGTTCAGCCCTGGGAATGGGATTTGAATGGCCATTTCGCGCCAGGCGAAACAATGACTTTGGATTATGTGTTGGCTGATTATACTAACCTCAACAATACCGGTTATAACGGAGGATCGCACACAGAGCCGCATTTTCGCTGTCATGCTTACCTGATTGAATACGGCGACGAAGATTTTGTGAGCGTGAATGAAAATCGGGTAGCCAATAAAAACATTGAAGCTTATCCCAACCCTACTAATGGCTTGTATTTTATTCGTGCATTAGAAAATGAGCGCATTGCAGAAGTAAATGTTTATCAGATGAACAGCCGACAAATTGCAGCTTATGAGGTGAATAATACTTCAGAATATACACTCGATTTGAGCCAACTTCCCAACGGAATTTACCTGATTAGCGTGCGCACGAGCAACAGCACCGAAGTGATTAAAGTGATTAAAACAGAATAATCAAATACTAAAACCGTCTTATCCTTGTAAGTTTTTGAACTTGTTGGGATAAGGCGGTATTTTTTTTGTCTTTCGGAAGCTTTCCACTCTATTTAACCTTTCACTAGCGGATTTCAACTTACTGACATACAGTAAAATACTAGATACTTGATGCCGCTTTTACGGCACTAACCACTAAAGGAATATGTTTACCACCAAAAACATCTTGCTTGAAATTAGAGAAAAGCTCAATATCCTGAAATCCGGCATTAGACAGTAAATCAACCAATTCGCTGCTTTTTAGGGCTAATAAATTGGTTTCGTTAACAACAACTGTATGATCTTCCTTTTTCAGGTGCAGTTCAGTATAAAAACGAATTTTCTGACTATTTTTATCGAAGCGATATTGGCGTATAAACGTGATATTATCGCTTTCAACTAAAGGAAGTTCTGAAAGCTGCGCGTCCAAAATATAGTCGTAGTTCAGTATTTGAAGCAGAAGTTTCCCTCCGGGTTTGAGCACATTCATCGCTCCAGTCAACATTTGAGCCACCATTTCTTTGCTTTCCAGGTGCACCAAGGTATTTCCAAAACACAAAACCGCATCAAACATTTCTGCTTCAAAATCGTTTTCAAGCTCCAGCATATTCCCAAACTGAAATTTAGGATTAGGTGCAACACCGCGCTTTTTTATTGCCTGATCCAACAAATCCTCATTTATATCAATTCCAATAATATTGGCATTTTCTACTGCAATTTGAAATGCCAATTCTCCCGTAGCGCAACCAATATCGAGAATTTGTTTTGCCTGCAAGTCTCCTACCCTGCTTTTCAAAAACTGCAATTGCATGGGATTGTAAGGAAAAATCTCCGAATAATATTTTGAGATGGAAGTGTAAAATTTATTTTGTTCGTTGCTCATTGGGTTAGATTTTGGAACATGTAAAATTATATTTTTTGTAAATAAAAACTTGTCTCTAAAAAATAGACATTTGCAGTAAGGTTACGTTTTGAAATGTCCTAGCGAATCAAAATTTCTAGTAATCCCACATAGTCTATTTCTCCTGCTTCTTCCAGCGCGAACCGCGAGAAACATTTCTTATTCTTTCTCCTGTAGATTTCGCTGATTCCTTTCTGCGTTGATCCGCGCTATCTGCGGGAAACAGTTCTCGTATATATCTCCCTCAGATTTCGCTGTTTATCGCTGATTCCTTTCTGCGTTAATCTGCGCTATCCGCGGGAAACATTTCACTTTTCTTTCTCACGCTGATTTCGCTGTTTATCGCTGATTCCTTTCTGCGTTGATCTGCGCTATCTGCGGGAAACATTTCTTGATTTTTCTCCCGCAGATTTCGCTGATTTTCGCTGATTTCTTTCTGCGTTGATCTGCGCTATCTGCGGGAAACATTTCTCGTTTTCTTCTCCCGCTGATCCCGATGTTTATCGCTGATTTCTTTCTGCGTTGATCTGCGGGAAACGTTTTCTTGTTTTTTACTCTTCTCCAAACACTTTCAAAGCAGGCAATGCCCGATTACTAAAATCGAACAAAGCCTGATTTTCCCATGGCGAAGCGTCAGTGGCTTCTGAGCCTTTCCAGGCAATAAGTTCTGCTCCCCAATAACAAAAACCAATTCCGCCATCAACTTCCTTGGTTAGTGTTTTAATGTGTTGCAAAAATTTGCGTTGTCCTTCTTCAGTAGCCTGAAATTCAGGCATTATCAGCTGTCCTACGCCTCCAACAATATTATTTGTCCAATCATTCCATCCGAGAGTGAATGGATATGCCGTTTCTGCTATTACGATTTTCTTATTGAAAGTAGACGTTAAGTATTGCATTTTTTGCTTCAACTCCTCCAATGATTTTCCATGCCAAAGTGGATAATACGACAAGCCTATAATATCATAATCTATTGATATCACTTGTTCAAAAAACCAATCAGCATCTTGAAAACCAGCATAGTGAATGATAATATGGGTATTTTCATTCGTAATTCTAATAGCCTCAGCAGCTGTTTGCAAAAGTTCTTGAAACTGCTTTAAATGTTGAGAAACACTTCCCGCAGGAAGCAGCAGGCCAGGATTAATTTCGTTACCGATCTGAATATAATCCGGTTGCAATTCGCGCATAACTTTAGTGGTATAAGAGAATACGCTGTCTTTTAGTGTTTCAAAATCAAGTCCAGTCCAACGAGCTGGAATCTCCTGATTGCCAGGATCGGCCCAAGTGTCAGAGTAATGCACTGTTATCCATGTCTTAAAACCTTGATTTTTCAGTGTTTCAGAAAACGATTTTACTTCTGCAAAACTAGCGTGATCATTCACCGGATCAACCCAAAGCTTAAGTCTCACAGCATTTACACCGCTTTCCTTAAGTATTCCTAAAAAGCTCTGCTCACTACCAGGTGCATTATAAAAAACGGGATCGGCCTGAGCAATTTCTGGAAAAGCTGAAATATCTACTGCACGCAAAAACTCCGGCTTCGATGCTGGAATTATTGGCTTTTCATCCTGCTTGCTGCAAGCAGAAAAAACTAGAATAGCAATAAGAAAATAAACAAAAATCCGCATAGGTTTATTCGGTTTAAACAAAAAAGCCCTAATCTAATGCGCCTACCCAAATAACTGTCTTACAAAACCTTCCGCAAAGGCGGGGTTTACAACAATGGTAAATAATAGCCCGAAAACTGCTCCAAAAAAGTGGGCATTGTGACCGATATTATCCGTACCCTTTTTGCCCATATAGGCCGAATAAACGATGTAAAGCACACCGAAAAGCCATGCTGGCACCGGAAAAGGAATTGGAAAAATAAATAAACTATTGACTGGCGCTAATAAAATACTTGAGAACAGCACGGCTGCTACAGCTCCCGATGCGCCCACGGCATCATAATACGGATTTGCTTTTTGTTTATTGTAATCGTATAAGGTAGAAAAAAGCACGCCACCCACATATAGCAGCACAAAATAAAGCAGTCCACGGCCAGTTCCAAATACCTGAACAAAAGCTTCTTCAACAAAACGACCAAACGAAAAGAATACAAACATATTTACCAGTAAGTGCATCCATCCGGCGTGCAGCAAGGCATAGCTAAAAAAACGCCAGCTTTGTTTTTTCTCCTTAATCAGCCAGGCATTGAAACGAAAACGCTGAAAAAGCTCTTCATTATTAAAGGCAGCTATTGAAACGAGTACAGTTATTATTATAATTGCGTATGTCATGGTGTGGCTTCTGTATTAGGTTTATTTTCGAGTTTTGTATAGTCGATTTCCGAGCCAAGTGCGCTATGCGGAATGAGGTAAACGGCGAGCATGACGAAGGTGGCAACGGCTGGCCATATCCGGTTTTCACGATTTCTGCGTAACACAAACCAGGCAATAGCCCAAAAAATAAAGGCGACAATGGTTTTATTATCAGTAAGATCATGTCCCCAAGGCCAGCCAGTCCAATAGGCGTCAAAGGCATATTTTTGAACGATTGGCCCCATAATTAGGCCGCCAACCAAAAACAGTAGTAGCGTAGCCGAAGTAAACATATAAGTATTTTTTCCTTTCACAAGTACTTCTAGACCGGTACGCAAGCTAAATACCATCGCAAAAAACATAAAGAAAATATGCGGCACCAATACAAAATCAGGAACAGCTCCTTTAAATCGAATAATTACAGGGTCTTCTGAAAGCGGAATATATTTTTCACCATCAAAAACAGCAATTTGGTATTCTACTTTTCCAGCTGGCGGTTGCATCGGTATGGCAGTCTGTAACTTACCTTTATCTTCTTGCAATTCAACTGTTGTCCAACTATCATGGCTTTTGAATCGCTTAAAGCGAAAAATTCCTTTTGTTCCTTCTGGAACGTCCATCTCAAAAGGCGCATCAATATGCGAATCTTGCGACCTTAACAATTGATATTTATAGTTTTCGCCAGCAAGTTCTATAGTGCCGGCAACTGGATATGTTGGGCCAGTAGTGCGCTGATATATAGCCAAAGCGCCCATCAGCACAAAGGACAAAACCCATAAAAAAGTTGATCTCATAGTATAATATTTATATTTATTCTCGTTCTTTAATCATGCTCTCGTCGTCACAAAAAGCCAGTTCGGCCTGCAAAGTAACATGATTTATGCCGTATTTGTTTTCCAAGCCTTCGCTGATTCGTTTGTAAATAGGCTGACATTCCGAAACTTTCAAGTCATCCGAAAACTCGACATGAGCTTCAAAATGAATTTGTTGATCCGTAAGACTCCATAAGTGAACATGGTGAATATCTTTGATTCCTTCCACAGACTTTACAAATTTTCGTAGCTCATCTACCTTGATATTCTCAGGTGCCGACTGCATTAAAATCTGGTAAGTTTCGACCAAAATATGATAGGTTTCTTTAATGATATACAGGCTAATAAGCACTGTTATCAACGGATCTACCCAGTACCAGCCAAAATACATCATCAGAATGGCACCAACAATTACGGCTACGCTCGACAAGGTATCGCCAATCAGGTGAAGATAAGCTGCTTTGATATTGAGATTTCCATCCGAGTGTTTATGAAGCAACAGCACACTTATCAAATTGGCTATCAATCCGATAACAGCCACAATAAGCATTGGGGTTGTTTTTACGCTTTGTGGATCTTGAAAACGTTCGTAAGCCTCAACAATCAGAAAAACGCAAATAACAACCAAGGTTACGGCATTAAAAAGTGCAGCCAAAATTTGAATACGTTTATAGCCAAAAGTATGCTTCTCCGTGGCTTTTTTTTTGCTCACTTTCAGTGCTATGTAAGTGATGAGCATCGCTGTGGCATCACTCATATTATGCAAGGCATCAGAAATTAGCGAAAGGCTGTTAGAGAAAAAGCCCCCAATCAGCTCGGCTGTAGCAATTAAAAAATTGAGCCATATTGTGATAAACAAGTTACGGCTTTCATTTTTTTCAGTTGGAATGCGTTTTACCTGATGCATCATAATTAGGTTCCCTGTTCGCGATTTTCAATGGCTTTGTAAAACAGTTCATGGATGTTGGTTCTGATATTTAATCTCATTAACAGCGGATTAGCACTATCAGGATGCACTCTGTTTGATAAAAAAACTACGACTAACTCATGCTCAGGATCAGCCCAGGCGAATGTTCCGGTGAAGCCAGTATGCCCAAAACTAGCGTCTGAAGCACTTTTGCCAGGCGTGCGGTATTTATAATCAGGATCAACGGGTGGCATATCGAAACCAATTCCCCTTCGGTTGTCATCCTCTTTATAACGTGCTGTAGCAAAACATTTTACAGTTTCTGACTTTAAATATTGATTCCCATTAAAAGTGCCTCCTTCCAAAAAAAGTTGCATCAAATAAGCGGTTTCCATGGCGGTAGAAAACAGTCCGGCATGACCAGAAATTCCACCCAGCATGGCGGCTCCCTGATCGTGCACATCGCCACGAAGTAGCTGTTGCCTAAAGGTCATATCAAGTTCGGTGGGCGCAATGCTATCTACCGCGAAGCGATTTAACGGCTGAAAAAGTGTGTGCGTGAGTCCCATTGGCTCATAAAAATTCGTTGACAAATAGCGTTCAAAAGGCTGATTAGAAATTAGTTCAACAATCTGTGGCATAAAATAATAGCCAATATCGCTGTAACGGTATTCCTTTTTCTTTAGCTTACTTTCTGCAATTTGTTGAAAAATACGATTTTTATAGTACTTATTCATATACAAATGATTAGCCACCCGAAAAGGGAATTCGGTATCGGAAACATCTTTGTAAACAGAAAGCATAGGGCCATTGGGCGAAATAGTTTCTAGGTAATAAGGAATCCAACCATCGAAACCGGACTGATGGGTGAGTATCTCCTCTATGCGGATGCCGCATTTATCGGTTTTTGACAAATAAGGAAAAAATCTTCCAAGCGAATCATTAAGTGACAATAAACTATCCTCGTAAAGTTTCATCACGGCGGGTACGGTAGCCAACATCTTGGTAAGCGATGCCAAATCGTAGAGTGTAATATCCTGAACCGGCTCAATATTTTCGTAAGTGAGGTAACCGAAATTCTTTTTATAGATAATCGCACCCTTGTGCAATGCCACAATCTGACAACCTGGGTAAGCTTTTCTACTGATTCCGTCGAGGGCGATAGAATCAATACTGCGGGTATATTTATTATCGATAAAACCTTGCATCAGATTTGGCGCAATCACTTGTATTTCAGAGATTATTCCTTGTCCCAGCTTAAATTTTTTATTAACATTAACAGGTAGCTTTCCACCAAATTTTAGTTTACCCATGATGGCTTTTGCTGCCGCTTGCTGGGCTTCAACTTTGTCTTGATACGCCAAAACAACAGCTTGGGTTTGCTTGCTGGTTTCAAAATAATCAAGCGCATACGGACTGGCAAATAAGGTTAAAACAACATCTTTTTTGGCATTCAGTTTATTGTAAAAGGCGATATGATCCGCTTCAATTCCATATTTGTGTGCGGCAAGAATATTTGTGTTTTGCACGCTAACAATAACTAAATCAAAGCTTTCAAGATTCGTTAAGAGTGTGTTTTTTTGTTGTTCGCCTAACTTATCAGGAAGCACAAAATGGGTGGCATCAAGGCCGAAGGCTGACAAACTGCGCTGAAAAGTTCCGGTTTCGGACAGACCAATGGCGAGTGTAGCCACTTTTTTATCTACCAAATTAGCAGGAATTAATGGGAGAACAGCTTGTTCATTGTCAAGCAGTGTTATTGCCTGATCGAAGAGCTGCTGAACCAATACTTTGTATTCAGTCTTGTGCAAATCTTCCATTAAATTTTCAGGAAACACAGGTCTATATTGATGCAGACCAGCTCTGTATTTGTACTTCAATATCTTGCGACAACTTTCTTCTACGCGCTTTTTCACCAATGAGTCGCGTAATGCTGCGTCGCGGATTGCTGCTACTGCTGCCGGAATATTTTCTGGAATCAATAAAATATCATTGCCAGCCATCAAAGCTGTTAGCGAAACATTTTGTTGTTCAGCATGGGCCGTAGCACCTTTCATATCAAGGGCATCCGTGATAACAAGTCCCGTAAAACCCATTTGCTTTTGGAGCAAATCCGTAACAATATTATAGGAAAGCGAAGAAGAAAGGTTGTGACTTTCGGCCAAGGCCGACATATACAGATGCGCCACCATAAAACCTTCAATGCCTGTATCAATTAGTTGTTGGAAAGGCACAAGCGCACCTTCTTTAAGCTCTTTTAGCGGTTCATCAACCACAGGAAGTGTATAATGAGAATCGGTTTGGGTGTTGCCGTGGCCTGGAAAATGTTTCACTGACGGAATCACGCCATTTTGCTGTAATGCCAGTGCGTAAGCAGCTGATTTAATGCCGACATCATGCGGGTTTTCGCCAAAGCTGCGCATGCCAATCACCGGATTTTGCGGATTGTTATTGACATCTACCACTGGCGCAAAATTTATATGAATTCCCATTCGCTTGCATTGTTCGGCAATTTGCGCACCCATTCTAGCAATCAAGCTGTTGTCCTGAACAGCACCCAACGTCATTTGCAGCGGATAAGAAATCGTATTATTGATACGCATTCCAAGTCCCCATTCGGCATCCATAGCAACCATCAGCGGCGTTTGCGCCATCTGCTGCCAGCGATTGGTTTGTATAAGCTGTGTACGCGCGTCGCCTTTGAAAAACGTTACTCCACCTATATTATACAGTCGCACATAAGTATCAATTTGTTCATCGTAGGGCTTGCCTGCCTGATTGGCACGTACATTGAGTAACTGCCCTACACGCTGTTCCATGCTCAGGCTACGATAAACAGAATCTACCCATTGTGCTTCCCCGACTTGTGCCTGAACAACATGCGTATTTAGAAGAAAAAACAATGCAACAATCCCCGTTTGAAAAAGGAAAGAGGCAGTGATTTTATTCAATTTCGTATCAATATATTTCATGGAAGCTATTAATTTTTATCTTGATTTCTTTCTACAAAAAGCTGTAACTCTTTAATGCCGGAAGGCTTAGATACAATTTCCTGATTTTGATTAAGGACAAATAAAGTCGGCGTACCAAAAATATTATACGCCTTTGCCATCGGGCTTTCCCAGCCTAAATCATCATTCAAATGAATCCAATCTCCGTATTTTTCTGACTTAATAAAATCGTGAAGCACTTCATCATTTTTACTGAGAATAACAGAAACCAGTTGATAATCTGGATTATTGGTTACAAAAGCCTGAAGCTGTGGTAGCATATCCAAACAGTGCGGACAGGTAATAGACCAAAAAACCAACAAGGTATAAGGTTTTTGAATTTGCTCAAAAGAGAATTCCTCTCCATTAAAATCTTCACTGATAAGATCGGGAGCTTTGGTGCCAATTAAAGTAGTTCTGAAAGGCCCTACTATCTGCTCTAGCTGCATCAAGCTTTCGGTTTCCATGCACACGGCATCAAAATGCGGTAAGCTGCTGATAAAGTCAGTTACTGCAGGCAAGCCAAGATGTGCAAAGCCATTGATCATATATTCCAGCACAAAAATATACATGGTTTCATTTACCGAGGCGTACTCAAAAAGGTGGTCGAGGCCTTTGATAAACTCAAATTGAACGGACTGCATCGACTGGTCATCAGACTGATAAAGCGAAAGAAAGTCGATCATTTTTCGGGTGAGGATATTGCTGCGTATAAGTAAGGTATCACCAAAATCTGTTTGAGCAAAAAAGTGCTTTTTTAGGTCTTCGCGCTGAGCCGCAAAGTCAGCTGTCAGGTCGATTTGTGGCCGCATATCCGTTTTAATGTATAAGGCCGCCAAGCTTTTGGGATGATCAGCAATCCAGCTATTCGCTGATTGATAAAGTAATTGCTGCAAGCTATCAAACTCCTGAACAGCAGCACTATGAAATGGGGAAGGCTGTTCATAATCACTAATCACCGGCTTGAGCATGTTTTGCAGATAAAACACCTTGTCGCGCAACATAACATAGTCGCTCCAGCCTTTATTATCAATTGATTGGACAAACTGTAAGCTGCCTTTTGAGCGTGGATCATCGGTTACAAACTGCACAGCTTCGCCGTTATACAAAATGGTGAGGCTATTTCCCAAAGGGGTAGAAATTTGATACATTCCGAGATCGTTAACACTTTCAAACTGAAAACTACCAGAAATATCAGTTAAAACAGAATCGACAAGTATTAATTGATCGCCACGAATTGCCTCAAGTTTAAGGAACTGATTACCAAAACCATGTATAGTTCCTGAAATAGTTTGTTGGGCAAAAAGTGTGCTTGGTATGCTTATCAGCATAAAAAAAACGAGGCAAAAGGATTTTATTTTGTCCGCAATCATACAATTAAATATTAGTGTTCAAGCGACAAAGATAATGTTTCGGCAGAACCTGAATACTGAGTAGGAAATAGAAAATTTCATTCATGAATCGTCTTTGCTATCAAATAATTTCTAACTTTATCGCTTATTTAAGAGCAATTCGACCCCAAAACCAATTTGTTGCTTTAAAAAGTAGTAACATGAAAACAATTCTACGACCATTAATTTGGTTCTTGCCAATAGTTTGCCTGATGGCAAGTTTTCCTCTTTTTGCACAACCAGCAGAATTTTCAAATGAATCTTTACAGATCAATCTATTTGATTTTCATAGAACTGAAAGTCGTTTTCAGCTTTTAGCTGGACTCAAAGTTCATCCACAACTAGATTTTGAAGTTTCGGAAACTGCCGGAACAATCCTTATCACAGCCGCCCCTGGCATGGACTCGCAAACAGTTATTTTGCTTTTAGAGCAGTTGCAAAATCAGCTTGAGGAGCAATTCAGTCAGCTTTCAAAACATGAAATAGGTGATGGTTTAGTGCAATGGAAGTCGCAACTTAGCAAAGAAGTCATTGATTTTGCACTTGCCGACCGGAAAAATTTACGTGGAGATTTATGCGCCGAATCCGATCCTTTTTGCACAGGTGAGTTTTATAGTTTTCCTGCTGGGGTTGGTGGAGATGCAGAAATTGGACCGTATTATGGCTGTTTAACTACACAGCCAAACCCTGCTTGGTACCATATGAAAATACTTACACCAGGGTCTATAACCATTAAAATGGAAAGTACTCCCTCAAAAGATATTGACTATATTGTTTGGGGACCTTTTACAGATCCAGTGTTGGCTTGTAGTGGAATGCTAACATCTAATAAAGTTGTATCCTGCAGTTATTCGTCTAGTTCAACTGAATATGCTAATATCCCTAATGGACAAACAGAAGAATACTATATTCTTCTTATTACGAATTATTCAGACCAGGCCTGTGTAATTAATTTCTCTAAAACTGGCGGCACTGGCGAAACAGATTGCTCTATCGTGCCACCACCAATTGGCAGCAACAGCCCGATCTGCGTGGGAGAAAGCTTGCAATTATATGCTGATAATGTTACTGGAGCTACCTATTCTTGGACTGGACCTAATGGCTTTACTTCAAATCAGCAAAATCCGGTGATTAACAATGTAACAATGGCCAATGCAGGCGTTTATAGCTTGGTTATTCACGTTGGCGCCAGCCAAAGTGATCCAGTTGAAATAGAGGTTGTTGTAAATCCTCTGCCTGTTCCTGATTTCAGTTTTACGTCAACTTGTTTTGGCGAAGAGACCGTATTTACAGACCTTTCGACGGTGAATCCGCCTTCGAGCCAAATAACAGCTTGGCATTGGGCTTTTGGCGATGGCAGCGAGTCTGACCTTCAAAATCCTAGCCACACTTATGCCGTGGCAGGAAATTATCAGGTTACTTTAACAACTTATACTGGACAAGCGCAGTGCGCACAAGACATCACCAAGCAAGTGATGGTAAACATGGCTGCTACCGTAAATGCCGGCCCAGATCAAACCATTTACAATGGATGGACAGCTACATTGGCAGGCAATGCAGCAGGAGGTTCAGGCAACTATACTATCCAATGGACACCTTCAAACTTGCTTGAAAACC
>CAZOEV010000012.1:8229-13286 GCA_964578915.1 uncultured Lentimicrobiaceae bacterium | reverse complement strand
CCAACTCAGGTCAGAGATATGAATCAGGCCATCAACACCTTCTTCGAGCTCAACAAAGATACCGAAGTTGGTAAAGTTGCGCACCGTTGCGGTATGTTTGGAGTTTGCTGGATAACGGTCTTTGATAATTTCCCATGGATCAGGAATCAACTGTTTCATGCCGAGTGACATTTTGCGCTCTTCGCGGTCCAGTGTCAGCACAACAGCTTCGATTTCGTCGCCCACTTTCAGGAAGTCCTGTGCGGTGCGCAGATGCTGCGACCATGACATTTCTGAAACGTGAATAAGGCCTTCAACGCCTGGCGCGATTTCGATAAATGCACCGTAATCAGCAATTACAACTACTTTGCCTTTCACTTTATCACCAATTTTCATGGTTTCGTCCAGGGCATCCCATGGATGAGGAGTAAGCTGTTTCAGGCCGAGTGCAATACGTTTTTTGTTATCATCAAAGTCGAGAATAACCACTTTGATTTTCTGGTCGAGTTCAACAATCTCTTCAGGATGGTTGATACGTCCCCATGAAAGGTCGGTAATATGGATCAGACCATCTACGCCGCCCAAGTCGATAAACACACCATAGGAAGTGATGTTTTTTACGGTACCTTCGAGCACCTGACCTTTTTCGAGCTTGCTGATGATCTCAGCCTTTTGTTGTTCGAGTTCGTCTTCAATAAGTGCTTTATGCGAAACAACCACGTTTTTGTATTCTTGGTTGATTTTCACCACCTTGAATTCCATGGTTTTATCTACATAGATATCGTAATCGCGGATAGGTTTCACGTCAATTTGTGAGCCGGGGAGGAAAGCCTCGATACCGAATACGTCAACGATAAGACCACCTTTTGTACGGCTTTTTACATAGCCATTGATGATTTCTTCTTTTTCGAAGGCAGCATTGATACGGTCCCATGAACGTAAGATACGTGCTTTTTTGTGCGAAAGCATCAGCTGTCCATTCACGCCTTCTTGGTTTTCAACATAAACCTCTACTTTGTCGCCAACTTTGAGATTTGGGTTGTAGCGGAATTCATTCACAGGAATAACGCCATCAGATTTGAAACCAATGTTTACAACTACCTCGCGGCTGTTTTTGCTCACAACAAAGCCGTCAATTACCTCATGATCTCCGATAGAGCTGAGGGTTTTGTCGTAAAGTTGTTCCAGTTTCTCACGCTCGTTTTTAGAATACACTTCGCGTTTTTTGCCTACGTTGTCCCAGTCAAAATCTCCTGGCTCAGCAGGTTTGGCTTTTTCTCTGTGTGAAGCTTTTTTGGCGGGAGCCTCTTCTTCAGCAACAACTGCTTCTGGTTCAGCAACAGTTTCTACTTTTTCGGCTTCAACTTCAGGGGTTTCTTCCTCTTTTACAGCTTCAGCTTTCTCTGTTTTTGCTTCGGGAGCTGTTTCAACTTCTTCGTCTTTTGCTTCAGGAGTTGTTTCTGCCTCTACTTCGGCAGTTTCGGCGGCAGGAGTTTCCTCCTTTTTTGTTTCGTCAGCGGCAACAGGAGCCTGAGGTTGTTCCTGTTCGTTTTCTTCGTTGACTTTTTTTTCGTTTTCAGTCATTTAAAAACAATTTGTACCTGTTTCACGCGCCGGATAAGCGTTTGCAGGGAGGTTAAACAATTTACATTTTGTAAGGTGCTGAGGATAAAACATCCTGCTCGCCCGGAATCACCTTAAAATGAGGCGGCAAAAGTACGAATTATCCTTTAATTAGGAAATGTTTTTGTGAAGAAGTTTTTGGGATTTGTGGGTTGAAGAGTTTAAGGGTTTAAGGGTTCACGAGTTTATGGGTTTGTCTGTCTTGTCCTGATATAGGTTTAAAGTAAAAGTAAACTTAAAACAGGATTATGAAAACCATGACTTTCTGCTAAACGCCGTTTGATAAGCAATCCTAAAAAAAGAACACAAGAATAATTCAAAGTTGAAGGCAGGATATTTCAAAGTTAAGTAGCAGATATTTCAAAGTTGATGATGAGATATTTGAAAATTAGATTTATCTTTGTTGTTCATTATTAACGTTTAAAGCCCATAAAAATGATAGTTCAAAGGGAAATGATTTCTGCTATTAATCTTTTGGTTGATAAATATCCAATTATTGCAGTGACGGGTCCTCGGCAATCTGGCAAAACCACTTTGCTCAAATCCATGTTTCCTGAATATCGTTATGTTAGTTTGGAAAACCCTGATGTCCGTAGCTTTGCGACATCAGACCCCAATGGATTTTTAAAAGAATATTCAGAAAAGGTAATTTTTGACGAAGTTCAACGTGTGCCCATCCTCTTTTCCTATCTGCAAACTATTGTAGATCAAAGTAAGTTGATGGGACGGTTTATTTTATCAGGTTCACAAAACTTTCATCTTGCCCAAAATATTACGCAAAGTTTAGCTGGTCGTGTTGCCATGTTTAAACTGTTTCCATTTGATTTTCAGGAATTAAATTCAGTCGGATTACTAGAAGAAAATTATATCAACAACTTAATAAAGGGGTTCTATCCTGCAATCTTCGATCGGGAAATTCCTTCAAGAATATTCTATGCTAATTATGTGCAAACCTATATTCAGCGTGATGTAAGCGAGTTAATTGCCATAAAAGATATGCGGCTATTTCAAAACTTTCTCGCACTTTGTGCTACACGAGCAGGGCAATTATTAAACCTAAGCGCACTCGCTAATGAATGTGGGATTTCGCAACCTACGGCAAAAGCTTGGTTATCAGCATTAGAAAGCAGCTATATCTTGTTTTTACTTCCACCCTATTTCAAGAACTTCTCAAAACGAATTGTAAAGACTCCTAAACTGTATTTTTACGATACCGGATTGCTTTGTTATTTGCTCAAATTGGATAATGCTGAACAAGTTCAACTAACAAATTTCAAAGGCAGCCTTTTTGAAAATATGATGATTGCAGAATATGTAAAAAGAATGCACCATTGCAATCAAATAAATGATATATGGTTTTGGCGTGATGTAGCTGGAAATGAAGTAGATTTGATTATTCAGGCAGGCTCGATACAAGAAGCGGTAGAATTTAAAGCTACGCAAACTATTATGCCAAATTTATTAAAAGGACTATATTATTACGAAACCATTTCAAATAAATCATCTCTACAAAAGTATTTAGTCTTTGGGGGAGACGAACGACAAGCGCGATCATCAGCAACAGTTTTACCATGGAAAAGATTTGGAGAAATTATGATTTGAATAGTAAATTAAAAGTTGGACGGAAAAAAAAAAGGCTTCTGTAGAAAATGGAATGCAAGACGGCCGCAAGCTCGAGCGGGACTCCACTTTCGAAATGACTGGAAAAGGTTGGAGACGGACTGGAAAAGGTTTGAGACGGACGGCTGAGGAAGAAACGCACAGAATAAAAGTAAACTTAAAACAGGATAATGAAAAAAAAAGTTTCCCGCAGATAACGCAGATTAACGAAGAGAAAGAATCAGCGGAAATCAGCGAGATCTACAGAAGAGAAAAAAGAAAAGTTTCCCGCAGATGACGCAGATATACGCAGAGAAAGAATCAGCGGAAATCTGCGGTATCTGCGGGAGAAAAAAAAGAAAAATTGTTTCCCGCGGATGACGCTGATATACGCAGAGAAAGAATCAGCGGAGATCGGCGAGATCTGCGGAAGAGAAAAAAAGAAAAGTTTCCCGCAGAGGACGCTGATATATACAGAAAAAAATCAGCGGAGATCTGCGAGATCTACGGGAAAAAGAAAGTCCCAAAAGCGAAGCGATTCGGGATTAAATCTTTGAATCCCCTTGAATCTTTGAATTTATTGAATCTTCATATCTTTCAAAACCGCACAAAAATATATCCTACTTTTGCAAACCGAATTTTTTAACTAAAAGCTCAACAATATGGCTCTCAATTGTGGCATCATTGGCCTTACAAATACCGGAAAGACAACCATTTTCAACTGTGTATCCAACACCAAAGCCGAAGCATCCAACTACGCCTTCAGCGCAACTAAATCAAATATTGGCATGGTGGAAGTGCCAGATCCACGCCTCGATGCCATTGACGCGCTTATCAATTCAGAGAAAGTGGTGCCGGCATTGATAGAGATCGTTGACCTGCCCGGCCTGGCCAAAGGTGCCAGCCAGGGCGAAGGCGTTGGCAATAAATTTTTGGCCGATATTCAGCAGATGGACACCCTAATTCACGTGCTGCGATGCTTCGAGGATGAAAACCTGGCCCATGTGGAAGGCTCTATTGACCCAATGCGCGACAAAGATATCGTAGATTTTGAGTTGCAGGTGCGCGACTTGGAGCTGGTGACCCGGAAAATTCATCGGGTAGAAAAACTGATCAGAGCAGGTGACAAAGACGCAAAAAAAGCCCTGGAAGTGCTGCTGAAATACAAAGAACACTTCGAGAATTTTGGCAACGCACGCGAGCTCGACCTAAGCGATGACGATAAAAAACATGTACATGAATTACAGCTCCTGACCGCAAAACCGGTGATTTACGTGTGTAATGTGGATGAAAAATCTGCCCTCACCGGAAATGCCTTTACAAAAACAGTAACAGATGCGCTGACAAAAGAAAAAGCCGAAGTGCTGATTATTGCTGGCGCTTTGGAAGCCGAAATTGCTGAGCTGGAAGATGCCGAAGACCGGGAAGTGTTTTTGGCCGATGCTAAGCTAGAAGAACCCGGCGTGAACAAACTGATTCGCGCAGCCTACAAAACCCTTAAGCTACAGTCGTTTTTCACTGCCGGCCCTAAGGAGGTGAAAGCCTGGACAATTCGCACTGGCATGACTGCCCCGCAGGCTTCCGGCGTGATTCATTCCGACCTAGAAAGAGGATTTATCCGCGCCGAAGTGATGAAATATGACGATTTTATTCAGTATAAATCTGAGCAGGGCGTTAAAGATGCCGGCAAATTTAAGGTGGAAGGCAAAACCTATATCGTAGGCGATGGTGATATACTGCATATCCGCTTTAATGTGTAAGCGATAGGGCGGCTTTTGTAGCAATTATTTCAAAGCAGAAAAGTTTCCCGCGGATAACTCAGATTAGGGTAGAAAAAGAATCAGCGGAAATCAGCG
>CAZOEV010000012.1:0-8129 GCA_964578915.1 uncultured Lentimicrobiaceae bacterium | reverse complement strand
GTATCTGTGGGAGAGAGAAAAAAGAAGAATTGTTTCCCGCAGATGGCGCAGATTAGGGTAGAAAAAGAATCAGCGGAAATCAGCGAGATCTGCGGGAGAGAAAAAGGTTGAAATATCGAAAGCAATACACCTCAATACCAAAAGTATTAATCCGCATCTTTAATACACCTGACTGAAAAACCATGTGAAGTATTAGGATAATCCTCCCATAAAATCCTGGCGCGCTGAATTTCTTTATCGAAATGAGAAACCTCTATTTAGTGCAATTTATAGTTCAAGGAAGTTTATGTTAAGCCAGAAAACAAGTACTCAAAAAATCGCTTAGGCTACTTTTTAGTCAATGAAACCATTTTTATAAAGCAAAAAATAGCTAAATATTAAAGACAGGGTACACTTCAAAATTATGATGTTCATAAAATTGGCTACTTTTACCGCCGCTTAGTAATAGAAAATTATCAGTCTGCAAACACTATTTGACTAACAATCAATACTTAATAAAATTTTATGCAACAAATCAGAACTGTTATAAGCGGCACAGGAAGTTATTTTCCAAGCCGTATCATCAAAAACAGCGACTTTGTTAATCAAGTTTTTTTTGAAAAAGATCATTCTTTAATTGATAGTCCCGGAGAGGAAATTGTTCGCAAGTTTAAGGATATCACGGGCATTGGCGAACGCCGCTGGGCCGAAAACGATCAAAATAATGCTGATTTGGCGGCCATGGCTGCAGAGGAAGCCATAAAAGACGCTGGAATTGACCGCGAAACTATTGACCAAATCATTGTGGCACACAACTTTGGCAATGTTACCAAAGGCACCGTACAAACCGATATCGTGCCGAGCATTGCTGCGCGGGTGCGTCATAAACTGGGCATAAAAAATTCCCAATGTGTGCCTTACGACATCATTTTTGGCTGTCCGGGCTGGATACAAGGCATTATTCAGGCGGACGCATTTATTCGCTCAGGGCTTGCCAAACGCTGCCTTGTTATAGGTACAGAAACCCTATCACGTGTAGTGGACGTTTACGATCGCGATACCATGATTTTTTCTGATGGCGCAGGAGCAGCCATTGTGGAAGCCAACAGCAACGGAACAGATTCCGGAATAATCGCCACGGCAAATATGTCGCATACTGACGAAGAGGTGGATTATCTCTATTTTGGGAAATCTAATTCGCCCGATAGCAATCACGACATCAAATATATTAAGATGTTGGGTCGAAAAATTTATGAGTATTCGCTCAATTATGTTCCGGATGCCATGAAAATTGCGCTGGATCGCTCAGGCGAACCCATTGAGAAGGTAAAGAAAATCCTGATTCATCAGGCCAACGAAAAAATGGATGCCGCCATCGTGCAGCGTTTTTTCCGCAAATACGGCCTGCGCCCGGATATTGCAGAAGTGATGCCGATGAATATTGGCGAACTTGGAAATAGCTCAGTAGCCACTGTACCAACGCTTTACGATATGGTACTCAAAAACAAACTTCCCAACCATCAGATTGAGAAAGGTGATATTTTGCTTTTTGCCTCTGTTGGCGCTGGCATGAATATCAATTCGTTTGTTTACAAGCAATAAGCCTGCTGTGGTTTTTCATCGAATTCTATAATTTCTTGTCATTCGTGTTTATTTTCATCGAATTAAACGAATTGTGCGAATGGAAATTCGTTTAATTCGTGCAATTCGATGATTACTTTTTTCTTTGAGGGTAAAATGAAGTGGTCCTTTTTCCGTCTTTTGCTGAAAAAATGTAGGCTCTTCAAACAATAAAGCGAAGCATTTCTGCATTATCTTTTTGTTTAAAGCATTTTTGAGAAATCACTAAAAAACGATTGCAATGACTTCTAAAAATAAAACCCTAGTAATTGGGGCCTCCGAAAATCCCGCCAGATATGCTAACAAAGCTGTTTGGATGCTACGCGATTACGGTCACGAAGTCTATGCTTTGGGAAACCGAATCGGTAAAATCGCTAACATTGAAATCCACAAAGAATGGCCACAAAGTGCCGATTTCTATAGCGTTACACTTTATATTGGCCCTGCACGCCAAAGCGATGAAATTATGGACAACATCATTGGCCTAAAGCCAAAACGGGTGATTTTTAATCCCGGAACAGAAAATCCAGATTTTTTTCAACGCCTCAAAAGCGCTGGTATTGAAGTAGTTCAAGATTGCACTCTGGTGATGTTGCAGGACGAACGTTATTAACAGACTGTTTTTAATTTTATTACTTTTGCATCACGCAAAACGCAACGTATCTAAACGCTCATGATCAAAGGAATTTTTAGTAAAAAAAACCATTTCAGGCCTTCTGTAAGCTATTTATTGCTTTCATTGATGGCTTTTTTATTTAGTTTTTCGGCCAAAGCCCAATTGGAGTGTATTATCACTGCAGATGCCGAAATGCCTTTGTGCTATGGCCAATTGGTAAAGCTGGAGGTGGCGACTGGCGATAACTACACCTATTCGTGGCAACCCACTGGCGACACTACCGCAAGCATTGAGTTTAACGCCTTTGAAACCAGTGAATTTACGGTTACTGTTACGGATACTATTAGCGGCGAAAGCTGTATGAGCGCGCCTTTTACCGTGGAAGTAAGGCCGCCTTTTGAAATAAGTCTGGAACAGATGCAACTCACCTGCACCAATGGCGACAACGACAACGGCAACACCGCAATGATAAATGCCACTGCAACAGGCGACTCAGGGCCTTTTATTTATAATTGGGACGTTTCACCGGTGCAGATTGCGCCCGGAAATCCCAGGTTGGCGATCGGACTGAAAGCGCATCAAAAATATGCTATTTTGGTTGAAGATAGTTACGGATGCATTCAGTATGATACCATTTATACGGAATCATACCATAATCCGGTAGTTGAAATTGAAGCCGATCCTGATACAGCTTATATTCAAAATCCCATTATTAACTTTGCTTTCACTAATCTTTCTGCCGATAGCATTGAGATTACCAATCATTTCTGGGAATTTGGTGATGAAAGTCCCAGCTCTGATTTACTCACGCCTGAGCATTTATATTCTGAAGAAGGCGACTATAGCGTGATTCTTACTGTCGTAAATCCACAAGGCTGCGACACCATCTATCTGAAACAGGTGAAAGTGCTGCCGATAAAACTAAAAATCCCGAATGTTATCACACCCAATGGTGATAATATCAACGATGAATTTATCATTACGGAAGCCCCTCCCGGTGAGGAGGAAGAAATTGGCGTGCTCAAATCAGCAACCAACAGCAACGCCTTTAAACCGCTAAGCACTTATTACAAAAGCACTACTTTGGTAATTTTTAACCGCCAAGGCAGAAAGGTTTATGAATCAATAGATTACCAAAACGACTGGGACGGCGGCGGCCTCAAAGACGGCACCTATTTTTATGTACTGCAATGCGAAGGTTTCAAAAGTAATGAAGTATATAAAGGCTCGCTAACCATCATTGGCAGCAGCAATTAGCCTTAGCAAAATACTATTTTTATTGATTCAACTACTTCTATTTCATTCAAGTATAAGACAATTTCCAAAAGTGATTTTTCAGATTTTCAGATAGGCCACAAAACCACGAAAATGATTACTTTTGCGGGCATGACAATAAAGATGAATTTTAGTTTTATGAAGTATTTTATTCTATTTTTATTTCTGGCTTTTGCTACTACTTCCTGCCAAAACAGCGAAAAGAAAATCCCTACTGATGTTGTTCACAACGCGAAGAGCGCCAGCAAGAAAGGCAATAATAATGAAATGCCGGTGATTAGTTTTGCTAAGACTGAACACGATTTTGGCAAGCTAATTCAAGGCGAGCAGGTGAGTGTTATTTTCAAGTTTGAAAACACGGGCGAATTGCCTTTATTAATCAGCAAGGTAAGCGCCAGTTGCGGTTGCACGGCCAGCAAATATCCCACGGAGCCTATCGCGCCCGGCGAAGAAGGCCGCTTGGAAGTAACATTCGACAGCAAAGGGCAACGCGGCATGCAGAACAAAACCGTTACAGTGCTCACCAATACACAACCACAGTCAACCATTCTGCGTTTAAAAGCGCAAGTTTCAACACCAGATTCTTATTAATTTTATAACTATGAATATTTTAAGCATTTTACTTTTAGGTCCTGCCGGTGGCGAGGGCGAAGCAGGCGGCCTGATGTCGTTTCTGCCACTAGTTTTAATTATGGTGGTCTTTTATTTCTTTTTTATCCGTCCGCAGATGAAAAAAGCCAAAGACCAGCGCAAATACCGTGAAGCACTCAAAAAAAGTGATAAAATCATTACAATTGGTGGCATCCACGGAAAAATTATTGAAGTTCGCGAAACCACTTTTATGATCGAAGTAGAAGGGCAAAACCGCCTGGAAATTGAGAAAAGTGCTGTAGTGATGGACAGCTCGCAAATTGGACAAGGCAAATAATTAAAAAGCCGGTTTTCCGGCTTTTTTTGTGTTATGAATGCGATCAAAGCTTTTGGAAAAAACCTGCAATCCGACGAAAAAAAACGGAAACAGCTTATGGCGTTTCTGTTTTTTTTATTGTTGTCGGCCTTTTTCTGGCTACTTATTAAGCTATCAGATAACTATACGGTAACCTACAACTTCAAATTGCAGTTTACGGATGTACCTGCTGAGCTGTGGATGCCAGCGCAGGACACCCACGAAATAAAGGTTTCTATACTTACCACAGGATATAATATCTTGAAAGTAAATCTGGTAAAATCTAGCAGACCCAAACTTAGCATCCCGCTTAATCAAGTGGCTTACCGCCGGCAAAATGGAAATTTATACAGCATCAGTGCGCAAAGCCTGCGCGATGAATTATCCGCAAGTCTAAATATTGACGGAGGAGAATTGCTATTTAACGAAAATGAAATATTTTTTAGGCTGGAGAAACTTCAGTCGAAAACCGTCGACGTGAAACTTCATAATGCTTTACAGTTTCGCAACCAATACGAATTGTATTCCGAGCCTATACTAAAGCCGCAAAAAGTGCAGATTTATGGCCCGAAAGCTTTGCTCGACAGCATTTCATTTATTGAAACAGAAAAGCTCCATCGAACGGATGTTTTTGAAAATTTTAGCACCAGACTGAAACTTGCGCTTCCCTCAAAAGATATCAAAGTCGCGGTGGATAACATACAAGTTGAAGTAGATGTCGCCAGCTTTACAGAAGCTTCGGCAATGATTGAAATCGAGAAGTTGGGACAAAATCAACTTCGACTTTTTCCGGCTGAGGCGCAGGTTTTTTATAGCATCGCCTTGCGCGATTATCAGTTTATTGATGAGCAAGCTATCAGGCTGCAAATAGACACCAGCAAGCTGTCAACAAGGCCTTCACGCCTGAAGGTGGTTTTGACTGCTTCGCCAGCTGCTATCAAAATAAAACGTATTGTACCAGATCAGGTGGAATATTTGATAATGAAAAACTAAACGCTTGTGCTAAAAGTAGGCATCACCGGCAATATGGGCAGTGGAAAATCGCTTGTTTGTTCACTATTTGAGCAAATGGGCGTTCCGGTATTTTATGCTGATGAAGAAGCCAAAAGTCTCTACGAAGAGCCACTGGTGCAACTGCAAATGAAGAAGAACTTCGGCAAATCCATCTACCTTTCTGATGGAAAACTAAATAAGAAAAAGCTCTCCCGATTGATTTTTAATGATGAAGTTTCTATGCAGTTTATCCGCGATTTAATTTATCCCGAACTGCACAAAAAATTTGAAACTTGGGCTGTCGAAAAAGCTTTGCAACAATGCCCTTATGTGCTATACGAAGCTGCTTTGATTCTAGAAAATGGCTTTCAAAAACAGTTCGATAAGTTGATTTTGGTAAGTGCACCGGAATGGCTTCGCATAGAGCGAATTAAAGAACGTGACAAGCTTTCGGAGAAAGCCATAAGTGCCCGAATGAACAACCAATGGCCTGAAGAAAAGAAGCTTGAGCTGGCGGATTTCATCATTTTAAATGATGGCAAACAAATGCTTATTCCACAAGTGGTAGAGATTCATAAAGTGCTTGTATCTGATGGAGTTTCTGAAACAGAAACTTAAGCTGGAAAATTCCTGAATTTTCCATGCCGCTTGATAAACCCCAATACTACTTGGTTAGTATTGGGGTTTTATCAGTATTTTTTACTTTAAACCCCAAGGGTTTTGGAAACCCTTGGGGTTTTGAAAAAGTGATAAAAAGTTTTTCGCTCACACAATGAAATCTTGCAGAATACTTTATTTAGATTGAATCTATCTTTTAGATTTCTGTTGCATTTTTAGATACTTACGCCTATTTTTGAACTTCTATTTCAAACAATATCAACATGGAACTCATCAATAAGAATCGTGAGCTTGTAATTGTTATCGGCTCTTATATAACATTAGTTTGGATATCACTTTTCTTAGTGGTATTATATAATACCGACCATATACTCACAAGAGATCATTTAGCCAGTGCCAAAAAAAATGCTGCCGCAACTGTTTCCGTAATCATTTGGTCGGTGATGTTTGGCATAATGTTGATGACTACAATATTAAATACACTTCGGTTGATAGTGAAAAACATGAATAACGGGAAAGTTATGCCTACTGAAGCAACTACTAACACTTCACTTTTCCCTTTCTATTCAAACACTAAATTATTCAATATACTTGTGGCTTTTGGAGCAATATTGCAATCTATTTTCATTGCACTGTCTGTAAATTCCGGCCGATTTGCTTTAGTTGTATTTTGGGGTGTAGTGCTGGGAATAACACTAATTAGTTATTTTTACCACTATTCGGAAGGTAAACGCCGAAAAGCCAATGCTAACGAAGCTAGTGGAATTGCATAAATTATTAGTATTAAATGGTTAGCCACTAGTGATATACGCTATAGAAGTCACTTGTGCATAACCCCCAAATTTATTCTGAGGAATACAGCACCAATATTTCATAAATTCTATTCGGAGTTTCCCAGCTAATGAGTATTTTGGGAAACCTCTCTGAGCTTTGTTTGCAGTCAGCTTTCCATGCACCCAGATAAATCTGGGCGTTATGCACTGGGAAGTCTTACGGACTTAATATTTAGGTCGATTTATTTTTTGCATACCTTTGTATTTCAAAACAAACCCCATGGAGACTATCATCATTCATACAGAATCAAGCAAGGCCAAAGCGCTTAAACAATTCTTAAAGGCATTTGGAGTAACCTTCACAGTAGAAAAGCATGATAAAAGCCCTTATGACCCTGCTTTTGTTCAGAAAATAAAAGAGCAGTCTGAAAGTGCTAAAAAAGGGAATGCGGTTGTTTACGATGATAGCTTACGTAATGAGTTATTTGGTATATGAGTTATGAGGTTATTATAGAAAAGCAAGCATTGAGAGAAATTAGTAAGCTGGCTAAATCAGGTAAAAAAAAAGACCGAGATAGCTTATACCAAATATTAGAAGAACTAAAAATACATCCAGAGACAGGCACTGGCAAGCCAGAGAAACTAAAACACAATCTTTCAGGTTATTGGAGCCGCCGCATCAATAAAAAAGACCGACTTATTTACGAAATCATTGAAGAACCAGTGAATATGGTTGTTGTGATTTCTGCTTTGGGGCACTATTAGTTGCCCGCAGATTATTAACTCACCAGCGATTGCTAAAACAAAAACTTAAACTGAAAAATTCAAGAATTTTCCATGACTATTAATTGGAGGCACAGGTCTGGAGACCTGCGCCAGCGGAGTTTAAAAAAAATACAACGCACAAAAAAAGGGACTCCCACACGGAAGTCCCTTTTTTATGAGCTATTTGAAAATGATTATTTAATCATAATCTTTTGTGAAGCTGTTCCGTTGGCTGTTTGAACGGTCAGTATATATATACCGGCTTCAAATTTATCAGTAGCAACATTATATCCAATTTTTTCAGCTTTAATTCTTCCAACAATAATTGAGCCCTCAACTCCTGCATTATCGCAAAGAGTTCGAGTAGGAGACTCGATAGCATTCCAAACAATATCAAAACCGATTTTTTCATCACCTTTGGCTTTCTTTTTAGCCTCTGTAAGAAGACTTTGACTCATTAGCAGGGCAACGCCACCACCAGGAACAATGCCCTCTTCCACAGCCGCTCTTGTTGCATGTAAAGCATCATCTACACGATCTTTCT
>CAZOEV010000011.1:8581-13397 GCA_964578915.1 uncultured Lentimicrobiaceae bacterium | reverse complement strand
GGTTCTGGCAAAAGAGTAATGACCTCTTCTTCAAGTCCAGGCGTAAGCCTGAAACAAGAAGGTATTTCCTATATTGCAGGAGCTGAATTACCCTGTGTTTATGCCAATGTGGTGCGTGGCGGCCCAGGATTGGGAACTATTCAGCCATCACAAGCTGATTATTTCCAGAGCACCAAAGGCGGTGGCCATGGCGATTACAAACAAATCGTTTTGGCACCAGCATCAGTACAGGAAATGTCTGATTTTGTGAGAGATGGTTTTGATTTGGCTTTTAAATACCGTATTCCTGTCTTGATTCTGTCTGATGGTGTTATTGGTCAGATGATGGAAAAGGTTGAGCTTTTTGATCCTATTCCACGTCTTACCGAGGCAGAAATCAATGAAAAATATCCTTGGGCAACAACTGGAAAAAAACACGGTACCGAAAGGCGTATCATTACTTCGCTTGATCTTGACAGCCATAAAATGGAGCAACACAATATCCATTTGCAAGAGAAATACAAAGAAATCGCGAAAAATGAAACCCGCTATGAGCTGATCGATTGCGAAGATGCCGAGTATATTTTTGTAGCTTACGGTTCAAGTGCCCGTATCGCGCAAAAGGCAGTTAAGTTAGCGCGTGCGAAAGGACTTAAAGTAGGTCTTTTCAGACTAATTACACTGTTCCCCTTCCCTTCCAAACAAATACATGAAATGTGCGACAAAGGCATAAAAGGCTTTTTAGCTGTGGAAATGAGTGCCGGACAAATGGTTGAAGACGTGCTTTTGGCCGTGAAAGGCTGCTCCAAAGTGGAACATTTTGGAAGATATGGTGGTATCATTCATACCCCAGAAGAAGTATTAGAGGCAATGGAACAAAAAATTATAGGAGGTTAAGCTATGGCTGAGATCACATTAGAAGATATTATTAAACCCGAAAACAGGGTTTATGTAAAAACAGAACTCATGACCGATAAGGTATTGAGCTATTGTCCAGGCTGCGGCCACGGAACAGCGCATCGCATCACTATGGAGGTTCTGGAAGAGCTTGGAATGGAAGAAATTACCATTGGAGTTGCTCCCGTAGGCTGCTCAGTATTGGCTTACGAATTTATGAATATTGATATGCAGCAGGCAGCACACGGACGTGCTCCGGCATTGGCCACCGCCCTAAAGCGTCTTTGGCCAGAAAAAATCATATTCACCTATCAGGGCGATGGCGACTTGGCTGCTATTGGAACCAATGAAACGATTCACGCTTGCAACCGTGGCGAAAACATTGTGATAATATTTATCAACAATGGTATTTACGGTATGACTGGCGGACAGATGGCTCCAACTACCCTTCCCGGCATGATTTCATCAACATCGCCTTTTGGTCGTGACGTGAAGACAATGGGAAATCCTTTGAAAATTACAGAACTGGTTGCGCAGCTTCCGGGAACATATTTTGTTACCCGACAAGCAGTTCACACACCAGGTAATGTAAGAAAAACCAAAAGAGCTATAAAAAAAGCTTTTGAAAATCAACGTGACGGGAAGCCTGGCGTATCTTTCGTGGAAATTGTTTCCAACTGTAACTCAGGATGGAAAATGACCCCGAGAGACTCCAATACATGGATGGAAGAAAACATGTTTCCTTTCTATCCATTAGGTGACATCAAAATTGACGGTAAGTTGGTTTAATTGTTGAATTTTAAAAAAATTACAAAATGACTGAAGAATTAATCATAGCCGGATTTGGTGGACAGGGTGTACTTTCAATGGGTAAAATATTGGCTTATAGTGGTATAATGCAGAATCAGGAAGTGAGCTGGATGCCTTCTTACGGCCCTGAAATGCGTGGCGGAACAGCCAACGTAACTGTTATTGTAAGTGATGAAAGAATTAGCTCTCCCATCTTAACGATATTTGATAGTGCCATCATACTTAACCAGCAATCAATGGATAAGTTTGAAAAGGCAGTAAGGCCCGGCGGCGTATTACTTTATGATCCTAATGGAATAACCCGTCATCCTTCACGAAAAGACATCGCAATTTATCAAGTTGAAGGTGCAAACTTAGCCTCAGAAATGGGAAATGCTAAAATTTTCAATATGATAGTTTTGGGTGCTTACCTGAAAATTAAGCCTATTGTAAAAATGGAAAATGTAATTCTGGGATTGAAAAAATCATTGCCAGAGCGCTACCATAAATTAATTCCACTAAATGAGGATGCAATCAATAGTGGGTTTAAAAATGTTAAAGCGTTTCACGAGCTAAATTAGTGTAGCCGAAAACCAAACCTTAAACCTTCCTCTTTGCCGGGGAAGGTTTTTTTTGTGGTTAGGGTTTTACCACCTTTTATTATACGGATGAAAATGGGAAACCCTTTCAGGGTTTATTTGGGCTTTGCTACTTTTTTCACCCTGATAAATCAGGGCGTTATGCACAGAGAAGCCTTACAGGCTTTTGGGCACTTTTTATAAAACGCCAAAGACTTTAAAAAACAATTCTCATTTAAACTTCAATAGTGATATTGACTTTTCCTCCAAGGCCTTTTTCAACAATGTCGAAAAGGGTTTTTAAGGTGAGATTGCTTCCGTTATTTTCAACGCGTGAGATGTAGGTTCGCTTTTTGTTAATTAATTCACCCAATTGTTCTTGTGTTAGTTTTTTTTCTTCCCGCGCATTTCTTAAGAGAATCCCAATTTTAAAAGATTCAAAATCTCTCTCAAGTTCGTCTCTGCGTTCTGTTCCTTTTTTACCGTAAACGGTGTCTTTTATATCTCTCCAGCTTTTAGTATCCATATCTATTATTTTTTTTCTGCATAATAGGTTTTCATTAATCTCGCTGCCTTGTCAATTTCTTTTTTTGGGGTTTTCTGTGTCTTTTTCACAAAACCATTCAAAAGAATTACTAGCCTTCCTTCATCGAAAAAACAAAAAACCCGCCAAATATTCTGTCCTAATCTAATTCTCGCCTCATAAAGTCCTGGATAAGTTCTCATTGGTGCCAAATAAGTTTTAGGCACGTGCTGATATGTTTCAATTATTTCGATGACTTTAAAAATCTTATTTTGAACCTTTTCAGTCTGAGCAATCAAAAACTCTTCGAAATAATGTTTGTACTGTATTACTTCTCTAAACTTTTCCATCAACGCAAAGGTAACTTATAAATTACTATTACGTACAGTATTTTTAAAATTTAAAAAAAATCTTAGTCGTGCTTCACTATATTCTATCTCACCTTCTCAAAAACTCCAAGTCCAAACAAAGCGTAATCATATTTTACAGGATCATAAGGATCAAGTTTTCGCAAAGCCTGATCGAGTTCGTACACGGCTTTGGCATTGTTTTGTTTGCTGTGCAGCAGTCCTAATTTCCTGGCTACATTGCCTGAATGCACATCGAGCGGACAAGACAAAATAGCAGGCGAAATAGTTTTCCATATTCCAAAATCAACGCCGGCATCGTCACTTCGTACCATCCAACGGAGAAACATGTTGATACGTTTGGCAGCCGATCCGGCCAGTGGATCTGATACATGTTTGCGCGTTCGAGGCAAGTGCGGCACGTTAAAAAACTGCTGTTTCAGCTGATGAATTGCTGGCTGCAAAGAATCCGCTGTTTTATAAGTATCAAAAACACCTTCCAAGCCGTTTTCGTTATGATAAAGCTGTTTTAACGCTGTAATAAATACAATTAAATCGCTGGCATTGAAAGTGCGATGCACAAAAGCTTCCATGCGCTTAAGGTCTGTTTCTTGGTGATGTATTACGAAATCGTAAGGGCTGTTATCCAACAAATCCATCAGACGCAAAGCGTTTTTCAAGATTGAAACCCTGTTGCCCCAGGAAATTGTTGCTGTTAAAAAACCTGCAATTTCTATATCTTCCTTCTTTGCAAACTTCCGAGGAATGGAAATTGGATCCGATTCAATAAAAAATGGCTTATTGTATTGTTGCACTTTGGCATCCAAAAAATCTCGCAGTTTATCCCAATCCATTTCCATAGCGCTTGTTTGTATGCAACAGTACAATTCTGTGCTATTAAAAGTTCATTTTAAGGCATGAAAATTCTCAGCATAAAAAAGTACAGATACAGCAAAGCCGGCCAATAGACCGGCTTCCGCTGCTCACATCAAACGAGAAAACTACAAACGTACCCTTCCTTGGGCATGAATGATTTTTTTATTGTAAAATCCTTCGACTATAATTTTAAATTCCGCTTCTAACTGCTTAGCCTCAGCTTTTTCAACGGTAAAAGTCCCGGAGGTACATTTGTAAAATTCATCTGATGATCCCTGAACAATAAGCTCACAATTGCTTTTAAAGTTTTGTCCCAGCTCATATGTTGCCGGCCCTGTATAAGGCTCCAGCGAAATTTGAAAAACAACTTTGCCTGCCAATTCATTATTGAGGACGCTCAGGTGCAAAGTGTTATCTAATACTAAATAATATTCGATTGTACTAGAGCACACCTGCTTGGGGTTCTCTTCCATAATCTCCATAAAGAAGACACCGTTGCATGGGAACTTTTCATCTGTTGATTGAGAATCGCATGACAAAATAAGGCTTAATAAAACGAAAGCTGTAAGCACATATAATCTTGACATGACTGAATCATTCAACGGATTTAACTAATTAAAAAACAATTATTTACCACTAACACTCACGGAACTACTGGCCGTAAAGGAGGTGCCGATATTAGCACCGCTTTTAATGGTTCCGGTTACAATAAATGTCCAGTTTCCGGATGTTCGAACAAAGAAATTAGGGAAAGTAATACTCTCTCCTCTAATCATTAACATGCCATTGCCAAGGTAGGTGTCATCTTGCAATCCACCTGGTGATTT
>CAZOEV010000011.1:0-8571 GCA_964578915.1 uncultured Lentimicrobiaceae bacterium | reverse complement strand
TTCCACTTTGATTAATTCATAATCGTCTGTTGCGCAAGCGATATAAAAATCAATTGTTGTGGCATCAATAGCAATAGAAGTTGCTGTGAATGAAGGCATGTAAGGTGTTGGAGTTGGGGTTGGCGCCGGATCATCTTTCTTCTTGCAAGAAGAAGTAGTCACTACAATTGCCATCAACATAACACCTAGTGTTAAAAGTACGTTTTTTGTTTTCATTGAATATGATTTTAAGGGGTTTGGAGCAATTTACACCCTAGAGTACCTTAAAGTCAAACAAAAAATGACAACCGAAACTAAAAACTGATTAAGCGCTAACGCTGATTTAGTATTTGAAAAACTACAAATGATTTTGTAATGCTGTGATAAAGAAATCCTTTCGACGGCCCGATACGGGAATGCGCTCTTTGTTGGATAAAATCACCATTCCACCTGTACCTTTTTCATAAGTTAGCACATGATTAAGGTTTACCAAATGTGATTGATGGATTCTACAAAATCCTAAGGGTGAAAGCATTGCATCAAACTCTTTAAGGGTTTTTGCCACAAGAATTGCTTTTCCTTTGAGGTCGATAATACGCGTATAATTTTCGTCGGCTTCGCATCTTATAACATCCTCTACACGAAGCACATACATATTATTAGACGTATTGAGGATAATTTTTTTCTGCTGCTTTTCGGCTTGCATATTATTCTCTAGTGCACTTAGCTGCTCATCAAAACGCTCTTCTACCTCCACCTGTTGTCCAAGTTTTTCAACTGCCTTTATTAAATCGCGCGGACTGAGGGGTTTAAGTAGGTAATCAATAGCACTTAGTTTTAGTGCTTTGAGTGCAAACTGATCGTAAGCCGTAACAAAAATTACTTTAAATGGAATTTGACGGTATTTTTTCAACAGCTCAAAACCATTGCCACCGGGCATTTGAATATCAAGGAAAACCACTCCTGGTTCCAAGTCTTTGATCTGGGATTGCGCCTCGCTAATATTGGCTGCCATTCCCACCACTTCAATTTCTTTGCAATAGTATTCAAGCATATTGGCTAGCGCGTTTCTGGCGCTTTCCTCATCATCAACTATTAGTGCTTTTATCATCATAATTCTTTGGTTTGTCTAATAAATTTCCCAGTCAGCGGAACCGAAAACACCACACGCGTACCTAATACTTTGTTGTGTTCAACAATTTCTTCAATAACGAACCTAATTCTTATATTTGACTGTTTTTCAATTAGTTGCAGTCTTTCTTTACATATTGCAATAGACAAAGATTCACCTTCATGTAGTTTACTTTGTTTAGCTGCTACGGCAAGCCCTACGCCATTGTCTCTAACTTCATATTGCAGGCTGTTTTTTAGCAGCGAATACTTCACCTGAATCCTTCCTCCACCGTCGGATTTACTTTTCAATCCATGCTCTAGCGCGTTTTCTAAAAATGGTTGCACCATCATCGGAGGAACGAAAGTAATCTCCTTGTCAATGGCCGGATCCACAACAACTTCAAAACTGAACATATTCGTGAAGCGCAATTGCTGTAGCTCCATATATAAGCTGATCGTCTCAATTTCTTTTTCCAAATTTATACGCTCGTGGCGGCTATTTTCTAAAATCAGCCTGATTAAACGCGCAAAATCTGAGAGATACTGACCTGCCAGGTGTTTTTGATTGGAGTAAATATAACTTTGAATTGACGTCAACGAGTTAAAAATAAAATGCGGGTTCATTTGCAAGCGAAGTAGCTTTTGATTCAACTGGGTATTCAACAACTTCATTTTCACATCGCGCAGGCGCACGATCCAAAGCATAAGCGTAATGGATATCACCAATAAAATAATAAGTGAAATAAACCACCACTGCTTCCACCAAGGGCCTACAACTACAATTTTCAAACTGGCCTCCTGCTCACCTCTATTTCCATAAGCATCTCCTGTACGCATTTTGAAGTGATAGTTGCCTGCCGGAACATTGGTAAAATAAACCGAACGTTGCTCGGATGTTAAGCTACGCCATTGATTATCAAAACCCTCCAACTTGTAATAATAAGTGTATAAATTTGACGATTCCCAGCGATCTGTCCCAAAATTTATCGTAAAAAAGTTTTGATCGTAAGCCAACTCAACGACTTCTCTATTGTCGATAAAGGGAATAAACACCTCATTAAACACATCGAGATGGGTTAGAAAAACTTTAGGAAAGCGGTGTTGAAAACCCAATTCACCTGTTTCAATCAAAGCCATTCCATTGTCTCCTCCAATGAGTATTTTCGCACTGTCGAGCTGTAAAATGGCAGCCTGATTCGCATTAAAACTAATATTAACTAGCATACTGAAATCGGTAGTAACCTTGTGTTTAGTGTCGTATTTCATTAGACCTTTTGAAGTGAGCAACCATAAATTATTTTGGCTATCAACACTTATTCTATAGGTTTGAAGGTTATTAAAATGCGCACCTCGCGACACCTCTTCAAATCGATCAAGTTTACTATCATAAAGATATAATCCTTGGGCTGCTGCCCAAATATTTCCGAGGTGGTCGGCAGCAACATCATTCACCAAATCCACATCGATACCTCCATCAGGATTTATTTCGGTAAAGTAAGAAACTGCCGTATCTCGGTCACTGTCGTATCGAATCAAACCCGAACTAGAAGTGCTTATCCATAACTGATTTTCAATACTATACAAACTCGTTATCAACCGTGCATGTTGAGCATTAGGTAGTTTTCCTGCCAATATTTCACCAAAACTTCCATTTTTATGGCTAAAGCGTGTCAATCCGGGACCACCCCAAAAACCAATATAAACATCACCATTCATATCAAATGCAAAATCATTGTACCAATCCTTCGTCAAGCCTGTTTTGTCGAATCGAAAATTCTCGAACCGATTTTTATCAGGGAAATACCTCCCAAAGCCTTTGCCCGCCCAATAGGCAATATATAGGGTACCATCAGGATGATTTACCAGTTTTTTAATATGATCAGACAAAACCTGTGGATTATTATCTGGATGAAAATGTTGAAATCTCTTGTTTTGCAGATTCATCAAATCCAAGCCTTCATCGGCAGTACCAACCCAAATTTCATTAGCAGATTTTTTAGCCAGACTGGTAATTCTGGAAGAAGCTGGCGTATTTTTAATGCCAGGAACATGAAACATATAACTTATTCCATCCAGCTCAGGAAAATGCGTTGACACCCCATTTTCGTGTGCAAACCAAAGCCGCCCGCTCCGGTCTTCATACACAACTAAAATCCTTTCGCCACCAAGTGAGCCCGGATCATTGTTATCGAGCTGATAATGTTTAGCAAGACCAGTTTTTATGTCTATTTTAAGCGCTCCATTGCCTGTGCCGAGCCAGTAATCTTTATTTCGGTCTTGGATTAAATCGTAAACTGTGCCACGGAAATATTTTTCAAAATAATTACGGTTTCTATCATAAAGGTAAAGCCCTTCCAAGCTACCAATCCAGGTTTGTGCATTTTTAAAAGGCACTATCAGTGAAACATCATATTCCCTTTTGAAGCCTGCGATGTCATTGGCATTAATTGGCAAAGTCTCAAATTTTTTCGCTTTTTCATCGTAGATAAAAGGGCCAACTCCCCTACCGCCAACATATAGCTCGCCATCCATACTTCTGGCTATAGCATGATAGTAATAATACGGCTGCTGAATAGCTCCATGCTTGGAGTGTTTTTGATGACCCTCATTTACAAGGTCATATGAGTGAAGCCAGCCATCAACAGTCTCAAACCAAATCAAGCTATCAGAATCCAAAAAAAGCGCGCGCACATAGTTACTGTCAGCGTAGCTACCGAAAGATGTATAAGCTCCAAAGACATTCACAAAGCTATCGGTAAAACGGTTGTAACGTGACAAGCCGCCAGAATGACCAACCCATAAATCGCCATTTGCATCCACCAACAAACTACTAATCAGGCTTCCATTAAGACTATTTTCACTTTCAGCCGTTTGATAAATCTTAAATTCATAGCCATCGAAACGACCAAGGCCATTTTCGCCAGCCAGCCAAATAAAGCCGGTACGATCCTGAACAATATCATTAACAGTTCCAATTTCACGAAAACCCACAGGAGAAAACTTGGTAAAACGCGCAAAATAATCATTAGATATTTCCCATTGAGGAGGCAGGCTATCCATAGAAATATCCTTCGCTACCAAAGGCTGCAAAGCCATTTGCAAAATAAAAAAAATAAGAAAACCCAGTGGTTTCATGGCTGGTTAATTTCCGCCACAAGTTACAAACTTAATGTGAAATGCGAAAAATGAAATATTTAACGAGTTGATGGGTTTGAGAGTTTAAGAGTTAACGGGTTTAAGGGGTGACGAGTTTACTGTGTGTCTGTCTTGTCCTGATATAGGTTTACACAAAAAGTAAAGTTAAATCAGGATTATGAAAAGAAAAGTTTACAATTTTGCGGACTAAACGATTTGCTGGATTAGTCGCTTCCTGACTGGTAGCGAGAATAATACTATTTATAAAAGAGACTAAACAATTAAACCCCAAAGTTTTCAGAAAACTTTGGGGTTTAATATTACGGAGTATAATCCAACTTAATCTAATCAGTTATCAATTCGTTTTCGTCAGTGCAGTCGCAATTGAAGCTTTTGTTATACATCTGCATGGCTTTCCAACTCATACCCATGCTAGAGAATCCGCCGTCGTGGAAAAGATTCTGCATGGTGACTTTGCGTGAAAGATCGGAGAAAAGCGTGACGCAATAGCTGGCACATTCCTCTGCTGTGGCATTGCCCAGCGGCGACATCCTGTTGGTAAAGTCCATCAGGCCGTCAATTCCTTTTACACCGCCTCCGGCAGTTGTCATGGTAGGCGACTGAGAAATGGTATTGACACGAATTTTTCGCTCGCGGCCATAAATATATCCAAAGCTCCGGGCGATAGATTCTAACAAGGCTTTGGCATCGGCCATATCATTGTATCCATAATGTGTCCGTTGTGCGGCAACATAAGAAAGTCCTAAAACGGATCCCCATTCATTTATCGCATCAAGCTTAAAGGCAATCTGAAGCATTTTGTGAAAGGAAATTGCAGAAATATCCAAAGTTTTATTGAGGTAATTATAATCTAAATCATTGTAAACACGCTTTTTGCGCACATTGAGCGACATACCAATTGAATGAAGCACAAAATCCACTTTTCCGCCTAGCACTTTCATGCTTTCTTCAAAAACACGGGTGATATCATCTACCGAAGTAGCATCGGCAGCAATTACTGTAGAATTAGTTTTGGCCGCCAATTCGTCCAATTCACCAAAACGCAGCGCAGTTGGCGTATTGCTTAATGTAAAGATTGCTCCTTCTTCGTGAGCCAGTTCTGCCACTTTCCATGCAATAGATTTGTGATCAAGTGCACCGAAAATAATTCCTTTTTTACCTTTTAATAGATTGTATGCCATGATTTTTAATTTCAGATTAACAAGCGGCAAAGATAAGAATTAATAAAATATCAGCATTTCCGCCATGATACTGATAAACTGTATATTATAAATTTAAAAGTTGATTAGTTAACTTCAAATAAGCTTTTCGCAGCCTGCAAAGCTACTTCAGACACAGCATCATTACTTAACATTTTGGCTACTTCCTCATAACGTTCGTTCTGATTGAGCAGGCGCATATTGGTATAACTGCGTTCTTTGTTATCTTCCTTAAAAACAAAGAAATGCGCATCTGCCTTGCTGGCAATTTGTGGGAGATGCGTGATGCTGATAACTTGTACTTTTTCAGACATCTGCCGCAGCAAACGCGCCACTTTAGCCGCCACCTCGCCAGAAACGCCCGTATCAATTTCATCGAAAATTACCGTAGAAACATAGCCTGCGCCGGCAATCATCCATTTTATGGCCAACATCAACCTGGAAAGCTCGCCACCAGAGGCTACCTTATCAATTTCAGCTTCGGGGATGCCTTTATTAGCCGAAAACAAAAACGCTACACGACTCATGCCCGATTCCGTCACGTTTGTGGTGGTGGCACAATCAATTTTAAAACTTCCATAAGGCATCCCGAGTTGCTTCAGCAAAGCCGAAACCGACTGCTGAAAAGGTTGCGCAGCCGCAAGCCGTTGCTTGTGAATTGTGGCGGCCAGCGTTTGAAGCATCGCAAATTTACTATTGAAAAGCTTTGTTTTTTGCATCAACAAATCTTCCGAATTATCAATATTTTTAAGTCTTTCGGCCAGTTCAGCTTTCAATTTCAGCAGTTGATCAAACTCCTTAATATGGTGCTTGTGCATCAAATGATTTATCAAATCCATACGTGCTGAAGCCTGCTCCAATTCGTCGGGATCAAATTGCACATCCCCTTCCAATTGATCCGTTTCAAAAGCAATATCTTTTAGTTCAATCAACACGCTATCAAGGCGTTCGTCCAGATTAACAGCTTGCGGCAGGTATTTTCTTAACTTTTCGAGTTGGCGTTTTATTTGTGCAAGCTGTGTGATCAAAGGCTGTTCGCCTTGTTGCAAAATGGTGTTTATTTCAACCAAGGAGGTTTTAATTTCTTCGGCATGATCGAGCATTAGCAGGCGCTGCTGCAAGTCATCAAGCTCGGCCTCAACCAGATTTGCCGCTTCGAGTTCGTCGAGCTGAAAACGCAAGAAATCCATTTCTGTCAGGTTACTGCTGAGTTCGCTTTTAAGCTTCTCTATTTCCTGTTTCAGCTTTATATAGGCTTGATAATGCAATTTATACTGATCAATTGCCGTCTGATCTGCTATCAAAGCATCCAGCATTTTCAACTGATAGTTCTGATCAACAAGCAATAAGGAATCATGCTGCGAATGGACATCAATAAGCTGACTTCCAACAGTTTTCATCTGTTGAAGATTCACCGGTGAATCATTGATAAATGCCCTAGATTTTCCTGACGGACTAATCTCGCGCCTCAGCAAGCATTCGCGGTCATATTCCAAATCCCAGCTTTCAAAAAGCGGTCTCTGGCTGTCGTTTTCGAGCTGAAAACTAAGCTCAACAATACATTTTTCAGCTTTATTGAACAACACACCCACATCGGCTCTTTTGCCCAAAACCAGACCAAGTGCACCCAATAAAATAGACTTTCCGGCGCCGGTTTCTCCGGTGATTACCGTAAATCCATTCTCGAAGCTGATATTAAGCGCCTCGATTAAAGCATAATTGGAAACCGAAATTTTTTGTAGCATGAAACTGCGTGTTTAAGGCAAAAGTACATGATTTTTTGTCAATGGTAAATGTATTAAAAACTGAATACTGAAAATAAAACGGACAGGCTAAATCAGGCTATGCTCTTTAAAAAATTGAAACAACAAAGGTTGGCTAGCATCAATTAGGCGCCAAAATCTTCTCATACTTAGAAGCATTAGATGGGTCAACTTCACGCATTATATTTACCGCTTTGGTTTTTTCCTGTGGGCTTCCCTGAGAGAAAATATTGATGATTTCGTCGCGTTTGGCATCAAAAATTAGTTGTAAGGTAAGCAGGTTTGGTCGGTCTTTCCAGGTTTGTTGCAGGTAAGTGAGGCTTTGGCCAATCGCAGCACGGCCTTCATCAGGTTTTTCTGACATGATGTCTAAACCAAGTCGGTGAAATTCATAAGAAAATTGACGCAGTGGACGATAAGCAGGATTAGTCATATTTTCGACCAACCAATAGCGGTTTCTATTGCTATCAAAGGCTTTCCAACCTCTTTCGGGAGCATTTTGTGCTGAATTTACAATGGCTTCGGCTACCCGGTAAAAAGGATCGCCACCATAAAGCGAATAACTATCGAAATCAAGTCCTAAAAAGTAATAAAGGTAAAAAGCTACTGTTGAGGTAAGGCTTGAACTGTATGTATTCTCAATAAAATCAAGCGGTTGCGACTCGATATAACGAAACTGGAAATTCTCGTCGATATAATTTAACAATACGCTATTATAGGATGATTTGAAAGCAGGCCGTCTCAATACCAAATTTATCGTGCCTTTAAACTCATCAGACGAAACACGTTCTTTGATGGTTATCAATATCGAACACTCAATGCGTTCCTGGTTCTTGAAATTGATATTTGTCCATTTCCGGTTATTCACAAAATCGTATAAAGCCGACTGTAATGCCTCAAAAACACGCCTGTCAGTACCTTCAACAGTAGGTGCCGTTACGCGAATATCTGCCAAAAATTCCTGAGATTTGGCCTTGGGTAAAAACAACATCAGGCTGAAAAATATCAGCAATAATTTTTTAGACATTGACCTATTTAGCTTTGTTGCGCGTTTACTCATTATTTATATGCTTAAAGTTCGCAAAAACAGTGTCCACCAAATCTTCTGCTACTTTTGTCTTCGATTTCAAGTCAAAAACTTCTGTTTGGCCTGATTTATCTATAAAAGTAACCTTATTGGTTTGATGGCCGAAACCTGCTCCGGCATCCGACAATGAGTTAAGAACGATCAAATCGAGCTTTTTGGTATATAGTTTCTTTTTGGCGTTTTCAATTTCATTGTCTGTCTCCAACGCGAAACCAACCAAAAACTGGTCTTCGCGCTTTTGACTGCCCATTGTAGCCAAAATATCTTTGTTCTT
>CAZOEV010000010.1:0-13598 GCA_964578915.1 uncultured Lentimicrobiaceae bacterium | reverse complement strand
TCTGTTTTTACCAGATTTTCGAGTTGCTCGAGTTCTTTTACAATGGCTTTGCGACAGGCAAAACGATCCATGCCTTTGTAATGTAGGCCGTGTTCGTTCAGGCTGGCATCATCGTTAAATATGTCGATAAATTCGAGTTTGTGCTTGTCGCCAATAATTTTGTCGTTTGGATCGTGTGCAGGCGTAATCTTCAAGCAGCCGGTTCCAAATTCCATATCCACATAGTCGTCTTCAATCAGCGGAATGCTGCGGTTGGCAATCGGTACAATAACGCGTTTGCCTTTGAGGTGCTGGAAACGCGGGTCGGCAGGATTATAGCACACCGCTGTGTCGCCCAAAATGGTCTCGGGACGTGTGGTAGCAATGGTTACAAAATCATTCTCATTTTCTATCTGATAGCGCAGATAATACAGTTTTCCCTGCGATTCTTTGTAAATCACTTCCTCATCAGAAACGGTAGTTTTGGCCTCGGGATCCCAGTTTACCATCCGAAAGCCACGATAAATGAGTCCTTTTTTATGGAGGTCAACAAAAACCTGTAAAACAGATTCTGACATATCGTCGTCCATAGTGAACTTGGTGCGCTCCCAATCGCAACTGGCGCCTAATTTTTTAAGTTGTTCAAGGATAATTCCACCATGTTTATGGGTCCATTCCCAGGCATGCTCAAGAAATTCTTCGCGGCTCAATTCACTTTTTTTGATGCCTTGCTCTTTGAGTTTGTTCACCACTTTGGCTTCGGTAGCAATAGAAGCGTGATCAGTTCCGGGAACCCACAAGGCGTTTTTGCCTAACATGCGGGCACGGCGAACTAGCACATCCTGTATGGTGTTGTTGAGCATGTGACCCATGTGCAATACGCCGGTTACATTGGGCGGCGGAATCACAATGGTATAAGCTTCACGCTCGTCAGGCTCGGAATGAAAATATTTTTTTTCTGTCCAATGTTTGTACCATTTGTCCTCGGTGGCCGCAGGATTATATTTGCTACTGATTTCCATAAGATTAATCGTTTCTTTTTCTTCTAAGGGCGCAAAATTAGGAAATTATGTCGAGCAGTTTGAAAATTGCAGACAATCTGATGCTGCTGATTGCTGGCTGTGCTCAAATAATTGTAATTTTATTCCTTGAAACACACGCTTGAAACCCATCAGCTAAAACTTTACAGCCAAATAACGCTTAATTAAGAAATCCATGAAATACCACTTAATTTACGATGAAGAGTCACAGGAAACCATTGATGATAGAGTGCTTCCTATGGTGGAGGAATTGATTGATGAATCGCAAGTATTTAATGCTGAATTGATTGAAAAATTTGACTCTGATCAATATCTACTATTTTATGTTTCCGATGAGCAGTTGAAAAGCGTTTTTTCTGCAATTATAGAAAAGGAGCTTTCGGTAACGGTATTGCCACATCCTGAAAATAAAATTTCTTGCATTGCATTTGGTGTTTCTCGGCAGTTAGAGAAAGCCGTAAAACATTTAAAAACAGCGCCTGAAAGTATTAAAACTGACGTACTTTATTGCAACGATAAAATCGTTTTTGATCAAGTTTCGGTCGGGGAAAATTTTATCACTAATAGTGAGTTTGTTGCCGTAAACCGTTTGTTCGGATTAAATTTAAGGCAGCTTAAACGGCTTTTTACTATTAAACCATTTTTGCTCAATATTGCTCTTTCAGCTGATAAAACATTAAAAACTGCTGTGGCGGGAATTTCTGTTTCTGAGCACCGCAAAAGTTCCTTGCTGTCGCGTATGTTGATAGAAGACTCTTCGCATAGTGATCAAAAATTCCATCTTTTTTTAATCAGCCCTAGAAGTTTGATGGAAATGATTCGCTATACGCTCTCCAGTCTAAAGTCGGTCAATAAACTGCCGCGTTTTGCCGCTCATATCAAAACTAAAGGAGGTGAATTGGTTTTTCCTGAGGGCGATAGGGTTTATATTGTTGACAGAAAAGCTTTTAAAGCGAGTTCGCTTAACCTATATATAGGTGAAAAACCAGTGAATATTGTGCCGGGTGAAAACCTCCGTCTCCCAGAAAAAACAAAAGAGTCTGATGAAATATTTAAGACTTCTGCGCTGCCAGATCAGGCTACTGCTAAAGAAATCACAGGCAAAACATTGCCACTAATTCGTCATGCCTCAACGGAGGAATTTAAAGGTCTTTTTCAGGTTTTGCGCGACAATGCTAGCCTCAAAAGTTCCTACTTGGTTCTAATGGTGCTTTCGACCATACTGGCAACATTTGGTTTGTTTGCCAATTCAAGTCCGGTGGTTATTGGTGCGATGATATTGGCACCGCTGATGAGCCCGATTATTTCGCTAAGTATGGGCGCTTTGCGTCAGGATAAAAACTTGGTTTTAACCAGCACTTACACCATATTATCAGGACTAGGCATTGCACTGGTTTTTGCTGTGTTGCTTACCTGGCTAACGCCGATAAAGGCTGCCGGTGAAGAAATTATGTCGCGCACGCGTCCAAATTTGCTGGATTTAGGCATTGCAGTGGTTTCGGGTATTGCCGGTGCTTATGCTCATGCACGCGAAGAAATTGCCAAAACCCTTGCTGGTGTTGCTATTGCGGTAGCTTTGATTCCGCCGCTGGCTGTGGCGGCAATAGGTTTAGGCTGGCTCGATTTTGATATTTTCTTTGGAGCTATGCTACTGTTAGTTACAAACCTCGCAGGCATTGTTTTGGCTGCATCTGTAACTTTTTTATTGCTTGGATTTAGTCCGCTAAAATTAGCAACTAAGGGTATGGCAATTTCTTTGATAGTGGTTGCTTTGTTGAGTATTCCGCTTGCTTTTAGCTTTAGGGAAATGGTGATGATTCACAATATTACTGCTGAGATGAAATCTTTTGATAGCGAAATTGTACACATCCGTGATGTTCAAGTGCAGCGCACCAAACCCTTAAAAATTGCGCTGAAGATTGTTTCTGACGAACCTCTGGACGTTGATCAACTCGATGATTTAAAGGCACGTATAGAGAAACAGCTGGATCAGGAGGTAGTGTTAGAGGTAGTTTTCGCCTTGAAGCGTTAACACTTTTATGCTGATCTATTTCAACTGGAAAAGCGGCGAGCTGTCTAGTAAGAACGTCTTAATTAGAAATCTTTCTAAATACCGAAGCTGCGCAACCCGATAGTGGCATCTGTTGTCTTACCAAAACTTAAAAAACTATAAAGCGAATTTTTCACGAAATTGAAGCTTGCTTACAATTCGTATTTTTGCACCTCATTTTAGATTAAACTATGAAATTTAGAACAGTATTTCGACTGATTGCGGCTTTTGTTTTACTTATGCCTTTGTTTGCTAAAGCACAGATTTTGGAGCCTGTGACTTGGGATTTTTCAACAGAAAAGCTGGCTGATGACCGCTATAACCTTGTGTTTACGGCAGATATTGAGCCGAAATGGCATCTTTATTCACAAAATATTCCGATGTCGCCACCGGCCACTACCTTTAGTTTTAACGAGAATAATGCCGTTGAGTTTATTGGTAAAGTCACCGAAACTGAATCGGTAGAGCAATATGACCCGAACTTTGATATGGTGCTGCGGTTTTTTTCCGGTCAGGCGATTTTTAAGCAGGAAGTGAAATTGTTGAGCTCTGAAGATATCACTATTAAAGGCGTGCTCGAATTTATGAGCTGCGACGATATGCGCTGCTTGCCACCTTCGGAAATTGATTTTTCTTTCAAGCTAAAAGGAGCTCCTGGTGCTACCGCATTTAATGCGAATGCGGGTGCTGCCGTCGAAAGTAAGGTGCTTGACCCAGTGAATTGGACTTATGCAGTAAATAAATTGGACGACCATCAGATAGAACTTATTTTTAAAGCGAAGATTGACAAAGGGTTCCACCTTTATTCTTTAGATATTCCTGAAAATGGCCCGCTGCCAACGGTTTTTACTTTTTACGAAAATGAAAAACTTGATTTAGTCGATTCGCCTGTTGAAACCCTTGATGGCTCAGTAAAATATGACGATATCTTTGAAATGGATATCAAGTCTTTTGAAGATAATGCAGAATTTCGTCAGACGATAAAACTAAATGCTGATGCTCCTATGAATATCGCTGGCGAAATTGCCTATATGGTATGTAACGACGTAGGTTGCGTGGCATTGTATCACGATTTTGATGTAGTTTATGATGGTACCACTGTGAAAGCCGCTTCGGCGCAACAAGTGGAGACTGAAACGCCTGTTAAAAAGCAGAAAAGGGCTGACATACTTGGATCAAATGCTTCTTTATGGGGTTTCTTTTTTCTGGCTTTTATAGGTGGATTGGCCGCTATTGTAACGCCTTGCGTGTTCCCAATGATTCCTATGACAGTTTCCTTCTTTATGAAAGACAAAGAAGAGGATAAACTAAAAGGAAAGCTTCAAGCGATTGTTTATGGTTTGTCGATTATCGCCATTTATACTTTGATCGGTTCCATTTTGGCCGTGGTGGCTGGGCCTGATATCGCCAACTGGCTTAGCACGCATTGGCTGCCAAATATCTTATTCTTCCTGATTTTTGTGGTTTTCGCTGCCTCCTTCTTTGGCATGTTTGATATCACGATGCCGCATTGGCTGGTTAGTAAGTCAGATTCAGCTGCTGATACCGGCGGCTATATGGGTTCTATCTTTATGGCTTTAACCTTGGTTTTGGTTTCCTTTAGTTGCACAGGCCCCATCGTTGGTACAATTCTTGTAGAATCAGCTGGTGGTCAGGTGTTAAAACCAATTATTGGAATGTTTGGTTTCTCTTTAGCTTTCGCATTGCCATTTACGCTCTTCGCGTTTTTCCCATCTTGGCTCAACAACCTGCCAAAATCAGGTGGTTGGCTTAATTCGGTAAAGGTTGTGCTGGGCTTTTTAGAGCTGGCTCTTGGTTTGAAATTCCTTAGTATTGCAGATCAAACTTATCACTGGGGACTGCTTGATAGAGAAGTTTATTTGGCCTTATGGATTGTGATTTTCTTCCTTATGGGTATGTATCTGATGGGAAAAATAAAATTTGCACATGATTCTGATGTAAAGTTTTTGAGTGTTCCGCGCCTGATGTTCTCCATTATCACCTTCAGTTTTGTAGTTTACCTGATTCCTGGCATGTTTGGTGCGCCATTAAAAGCCCTTTCGGGTTATGTGCCTCCAATGCACACACACGACTTTGATTTGAATGATATAATTCGGAAAAACAGCGGAGGATCAGGCAATACTGCTGTGATGAATTTTACAGAAAATGAATTGTGTGAAACACCAAAATTCAGTGAAAAACTGCATCTGCCACATGGCTTGCAAGGCTATTACGATTACGAGCAAGGCCTAGCCTGTGCCAAAGCACTCAATAAACCTGTTTTTCTCGACTTTACTGGCCATGGCTGTGTAAACTGTCGCGAAATGGAAGCTAATGTATGGAGCGATCCGCAGGTGCTTCAATTGCTTAGAGATGAATATGTTATCATTGCATTGTACGTTGACGACAAAACTACGCTTCCCGAAGAGGAGTGGGTGCTTTCGGATTATGATGGCAAGATGAAAAAAACCATTGGCCGTAAGTTTGCCGATTTTCAGGTATCGAAATTTGGTGTGAATGCACAGCCGTTTTATGTGTTGATGGGGCATGATAATAATGTGGTAATAGAGCCGCGCGCCTATGATCTTGACGTGAACGAATTTGTTACTTTCCTTAAGGAAGGTGTTGAAAACTTTAAAAAAGGTAAAACGGTGTTTACCATACCTGAATAGGAATTTTTCATAGACAAAAAAAAGTGCCGGACAATTAATTTTGTCCGGCACTTTTTTAGATTGAATTTCCATTTGCTAGGAAAATCAGGCTTTTGCTTTACATTTTTGCAAAATGTTTATAGAAAGCAGCAATGGTTTCGATGCCTTTATAGAAATTATCCAGCGGATAATTTTCATTGGGAGAGTGAATGGCGTCGGATTCGAGGCCAAAGCCCATCAGCACAGATTTTAATCCCAAAATTTCTTCAAAAGTAGAAATGATCGGGATGCTTCCGCCGCTGCGCATTGGGATGGGTTGCTTTCCGTAAACATCAAAATAAGCCTTTTCGGCTGCTTTATATGCTGGTAGGTCGATAGGACAAACGTAAGCCTGGCCGCCATGCAGGTATTCAACTTTTACTTTTACTGACTTTGGAGCAATTTTTTCAAAGTGTTCCTTGAAAAGCACTTCAATTTTTTCATGGTGCTGATTGGGAACCAAGCGTGTCGAAATTTTGGCGTAAGCCTTTGAAGGTAAAACGGTTTTGGCGCCTTCGCCAGTATAGCCACCCCAGATACCGCAAACGTCAAAACTTGGACGAATTCCGGTGTGTTCTATCGTTGTATAGCCACCTTCGCCCTGAAGTGCATCTACATTGATGGCTTTTTTGTAAGCATCTGCACTAAATGGCGCTTTGTTGAGGAGCTCGCGCTCTGCTTTAGTTGATTCGAGCACATCATCGTAAAAACCAGGAATAGTGATGCGGTTGTTTTCGTCCGTCATTTTGGCGATAAGATCAGCCAAAACATTGATAGGGTTAGCTACTGCTCCACCAAAAAGTCCTGAATGTAAGTCGCGGTTTGGGCCGGTAACTTCCACTTGCCAATACGCTAAACCGCGCAATCCTGTAGTGATTGAGGGTACATCGGGGCCAATCATGCTGGTGTCGGAAACCAGAATCACATCAGCTTTCAGCATTTCTTTGTTCTGCTCGCACCATTTTCCCAAGTTTGGGGATCCGATTTCTTCTTCGCCTTCAATCATAAATTTCACATTGCAAGGCAGACTATTAGTTTTTACTAATGTTTCAAAAGCTTTGGCGTGCATAAAAGCCTGACCTTTATCATCATCGGCGCCTCTGGCCCAGATTTTTCCATCTCTTATTTCTGGCTCAAATGGTGGGCTGTCCCACAATTCAATCGGATCAACAGGCATCACGTCGTAATGGCCATAAACTAGTACTGTAGGTAATGCAGGATCGATAATTTTTTCGCCATAAACCACAGGATTTCCGTCGGAAGGAAGCACTTCCGCTTTGTCGGCTCCGGCTTTCAGGATATGGTCGCGCCAATATTCAGCCGCTTTTTGCATATCAGGTTTGTGGGCACTTAACGAGCTAACGGACGGAATCCGAATCAGGCCAAAAAGTTCCTCCAAAAATCTGTCTTTGTTCGAATCGATGTAGGTTTTAATTTTTTCCATGGATAAATTGTGATTAATAGATATTATTTTTCAAAAATATAGAAAATTTCTGAGAGAAATTGCATGAATTAATAAACGTCGCGGATAGGGATATTGTTGTTGAGAAAATTCACGAATTTTCTTTTTTGCTTATTGAGAAAATTCGTGAATTTTCTGTCCTGACTTCGATTGAAAGGAAGTCGAGGAAATTCATGAATTTCCCTTTTCCCTTTTCCCTTTTCTCTTTTTCTTTCTTCTTTTTCTCCCATTTTGCGGGGTTGTTAGCGATGTATGTTTTTATGTATTGATAAGATGCCGGATCACGGATTATAATGTCGTAATAGTCGGCTTGCCAGTTCCGAGTGCCAGGGCTTTGGCGCAAGATATTTATTGCTTTCGATGTTTGATGCTTAAATTTGCCTAAAATTTTTGGCAGGAGCATCTTGCGGCGTAGTTTTCTGTATTGTTTTATCTCTTCTTCAGTTGGTTTATAATCAGGTATATGCCACCATTGTTGGTCAGTTGGTTGCGGTATCGGCTCGCCAGCAATTGTCGAGATGCAGTTATGAAAATCAAAATCGTTTAATGTTACAATAAAATGAATGTGGTCGGGCATCACAATCCATTCTTCTAATGTTATGTGATTATTGTATTCGGGTATTTTTTTAATTTCGTCATCAACAATTCTGCCGTATTCTGATAGAATCATTTTGCTATCAAGCACTTGTCCCAGAATACATTTGCGATCAGAAACATTGATGGTGATGTAATAATGTCCTAGCCAGGAATAATCCCAATATCTTGATCTGTTTGATGGGACTCTATATCTCCCTTTAAACCTTTCCATAAGGTTGTTTTATGGTTTAGTTGTTTAGTTTGCTTTTATGTAGCTAAAGTACTGAGAAAATTCATGAATTTTCTTTTTTCACTGCCTTTTGCATCTTCTTAGGTAACTTTTTTTTGCCTCTGCCGCTCAAAGCCATAACTTTGCCGCTTAAACTTGATTGACTATGAAGCCTGTGAGAATTGCCATCAACGGATTTGGCCGTATCGGTCGTGTTACTTTACGAAGAATTTTGCTTCGGCATGATATGGAGCTTGTTGCAATCAATGATTTAGCAGAATGTGCCAATCTTGCACATCTATTAAAGTATGATTCTGTGCATGGAAATTTTGATGGCACGGTGAGCTGCACAGGAGGTAAAATGATTGTCAACGGCCATGAAATCATTGTTCTAAACGAACCAGATCCGGCTAAGTTGCCTTGGAAGGCATTACAGATTGATGTAGTAATTGAGTCAACGGGTTTGTTTATTGAGCCTGATAAAGCGCTCTTGCATGTCCACAAATCTGGTGCGCGTAAAGTCATTATTTCGGCACCGGCCAAAGATGAGCAAGAAGGTGTTCCGTATATTGTTTTGGGTGTGAATGATCACTTAATCGATAGAAATGCGCTGGTTATTTCCAATGCTTCTTGCACAACGAACAATGTGGCACCACTTATTAAACTGCTCAACGACAATTGGGGTGTACAAAAGGGTTTTATCACGACGGTGCACTCCTATACAAAAGATCAAAATTTGGTGGACGGACCGCACAAAGATTGGCGGCGAGGCAGGGCGGCAGCTTATTCTATTGTGCCAACAACCACGGGCGCTGCTAAAGCTGCGACACGGATTTTTCCTCACTTGGTAGGCAATCTTGGCGGAGCTGGAATTCGTGTGCCAGTGCCTGATGGCTCTCTCACCGATTTAACCTGCACCCTCGATAAATCGACCAGCGTGGAGGCTATCAATGCTGTTTTTAAGGCTGCCGCCGAAAATGAAATGAAAGGCATTTTGGAATATACCGAAGATCCAATTGTGTCAGCAGATATTATCGGAAATACGCATTCAGCGGTATTTGATGCCGGTTTGACAGCTGTTTTGGGCGATAAAAATAAGCTGGTAAAAGTGGTGGATTGGTACGACAATGAGATGGGTTATGCCAGCCGTCTGGTAGAGCTGATCGAAAAATTTGCCTGAATATTTTGAAGCAATTTGATCAGCTTGTTGTTGGAGGTGGCCTGGCTGGAAGCCTAATGGCCTATCGCTTATGGAAGGCAGGACAGAAAGTTTGTTGGATGAAAACTGCCTTCGCAGGAAATTCGACAGATGTTGCCGCTGGACTAATCAACCCTTTAGTTTTTAGATATTTGACACCGGTTTGGAAAGTTGAAACACTTTTGCCACAGGCAGTTTCTTTTTATAGGCAACTGGAAGCAGATTGTGGCCAAAGATTTCTGCACGAAATTACCATTGCTAAGATTTTTGGTGATCAAGATGAATCATTGTGGCAGCGAAAAATAAAGATTCAAAAAGTTTCGCGCTGGGTAGAAAGTACAGGAGCAATAACTGATGCGCCAAAATTAATTCAGCCTTTTGGCGCTGGATTTATCAACGGTTTTTGGTTGGATACTTCCGTTTTTTTAACCGCTGTTGAACTTCTGCTAACTCAGCATTTACAAGTAATGCATGACCATTTTGAGTTTTCTAAGTTGGAGTTAACCGAACAAGGTGTGGTTTATCAAAATTCCGTTTCTGCCAATAAACTGATCTTCTGCGAAGGCTGGAATGTCGTAAATAATTCATTTTTCAATTTTATTCCGTTCAGGCCGGTGAAAGGGGAGTTGTTGACATTGAAAATCAAGGATTGGAAGTCAAATTATCTGCTGAATAAAGACGTGTTTTTGTTGCCGTTGGGCAACCAACATTTTCTTTTAGGCGCCACTTACGATTGGGATGATTTAACGGATACGCCTACCGAAGCTGCAAAAATCAGCTTACTCGAAAAGCTCAAAACTTTCCTCCCGCTGGAAATTGAAGTGGTGGCACATCGCGCCGGTGTGCGCCCTGCAATTGCCGATCGCAGGCCTGTGGCTGGTTCACATCCAGAGAGACTACAATTGGCAATTCTCAACGGACTTGGCGCGCGTGGCGTAATGATTGCGCCATGGCTAAGTCAGCAGTTGCTAAAATTGCTTGTTAACGATAAGGAAATAGAGTCCGAAGTTAGTCCGGAGCGTTTTTGGAAAAAATAATTTTGAGAATTATTTAGTGTCTTTCAAAAATTTCAACTCCAACCTATTGCCATCAAAAACAGCGTAAGTAAAGTTGGTTACCCAATCTCCCAAAATAATTAATCGTGCCTTTTCATTTAACGAAAAATCAAGTGGAATATGGCGGTGCCCAAAAATAAAGTAGTCATAACTGCTGTCGTTGGCTAAAATCGACTGGCAATAATGATACAGCATTTCTTTTTCGGGAACTATTTTAAAATCATTTTTCTGTTCACGCGCCACATTGGCAATCCTACTTTTGTGCGAAAAATATAGTCCCAAACGGGTTCCAACATCTGGATGAAGCCATTTAAAAAGCCATTGATTGAAACGATTTTCAAATACTTTTTTAAGCATTTTATATCCGGTATCGCCAGGTCCTAGGCCATCGCCATGCGCTAGGTAAAACTTTTTACCGCTAAAAGTTCTGGAAATGGGCTTGCGATACAGTTTTACACCGACTTCTTTTTCCAGGTAATCAAAAGCCCAAATATCGTGGTTGCCACGAAAAACATGCACAGGAATCCCGCTATCCGTAATTTCGGCTAATTTACCCAATAAGCGCACAAAACCTTTTGGCACAACAGTTTTGTATTCAAACCAAAAATCGAAAATATCCCCCATCAGGAATATTTCAGCGGCCTGATTTTTTATGCTGTCCAACCAATGCACCAGTTTCAGCTCACGCACTAAACTACTTTGATGATCAGGAACGCCGAGGTGAAGATCGGAAAGAAAATAGATATGTTTACCACTTTCGGCCATAAGTTTTAGTGCCTCTGCACTTGCTTATTTAATAATATCTTCTGCAAGTAAAGCCTTGATAATATTAGTCATACGCGGTTGTGCTGTAGCAGCAGCATCAACAACTTCTTCGTGAGAAATCTCTTGAATTTTGCCTTTAACACCTAAGTCGGAAATTACGGAAACCGCAAAAACAGGCAATTTCATGTGGCGGGCAACAATCACTTCTGGAACGGTTGACATGCCAACAGCATCAGCGCCAATTACACGTATATAATAGTATTCGGCAGGTGTTTCAAAGGTGGGCCCACTTACTGCAGCATAAACGCCTTGATGAACTTTGATGTCGAGTTTTTTGGCTACTTCTACTGCTTTTTGTAGAATTTTTTTATCGTAAGCTTCACTCATATCAGGAAAACGTGTGCCCAGGCGCTCGTCATTTTTTCCAATCAAAGGATTGGGCATCAGATTGATGTGGTCGTTTATCAGCATCAAATCGCCTACGGCAAAATCGGCATTGAGGCCACCGCTAGCATTGGAAACAATAAGCAATTTTACACCCAAAAGTTTCATCACGCGCACTGGAAAAGTAACTTCTTCCGAGGAATAGCCTTCATAATAGTGGAAACGACCTTGCATGGCAACAAGTTTTCGACCACTTAATTCGCCAAAGATTAGTCGGCCTTGATGGCCATGAACAGTAGAAACAGGAAAATTTGGAATTTCTGCATAAGGAATGGCAGCAGTAATTTTCATTTCATCAACCAAACCACCCAGGCCGGTACCTAATATTACACCAATTTCTGGCTCAAAATTAGCTACTGATTTGATGTAACTAACTGTCTTTTCTAGCTTTTCTAACATATTCTAAAACCTGTTTGTCATATTTAAGTTCTTCTGTTTCATGAAATTTAATTTCGATAGGAACATAAAACAGCGGGATATTTTTGAACAGGCGAAAGTACGGAGAATCAATCAAACGCATGGCATCTTTTTCCGTAGTAACGATAATCTTATTTCTGCCCAAAATCCTTTCGTATTCATTTACAACACTTTGCATGTCTTTTTTAGAAAAAACATGGTGATCAGGAAAGTCCACAGTGATGAGGTTAGTGCAGCGGGTTTTTAAAAAATCCTGCAAAGGATAAGGGTTCGCAATTCCGCAAAAAAGCACAATAGAACTTGTTTTGCGCGGCATCGCAATTTGATTTTGTTCTCCTAAAGGAGTCAAATTTCCATATTTTATTAAGGAAAAATATAGGCTTTGGTGTGGTTTAGGATTTATGATTTCCTTAATTCTGCGGTGGGTAAAGGGAGATAAAACGGGAGGCGTTTTTGTAACAATAATAATATCGGCGCGTTTAGCAGCCGAAACGGTATCGCGTAAACGACCGGACGGAAAAAGATAATCGTTGGGGTACATATTATGAAAATCTGTTAGCAGCACATTTAAACCTGCTTTTACACGTCGGTGTTGAAAGGCATCGTCCAGTAAAATTAATTTTGGAGGATTTTCAAAGGCTTTTAATTTTTGAATACCGCGCACTCTTTTTTCATCAACAGCAACCGAAATATTATTAAATTTATGAAAGTATTGCATGGGCTCATCACCAATATCGCGGTAGGTAACGCCTTGTTTTGCTAGCAAAAATCCCTTGCTTGATCGCCCGTAGCCGCGACTTAAAACCGCCGTTTTATAATCGTTTGATAGCAAGCGGATTAGGTATTCAATATGTGGTGTTTTTCCAGTGCCTCCAAATGATAAGTTACCCACGCAGATTACTGGAATATCAAAGGTAGTCGATTTTATTATTCCCATATCAAAAAGAAAATGCCGGAAAAATAAAACTAACTGATAAATCCAGGCAAAAGGGAGTAATAGTAATCGCATACGTTATGTTAGGTTGAAACTTTGTAGATATTGCTAAAAAGTAAGTTTTTAGTTAATAGAAAAAAGAAAATTCCTTGATTTTTTCGGTCTTATAAACAGTTGTCCAAAATTACATAATTTTACCGATTATCACAACAATAGTTTGCAGATGCAATAAACACTAAGATTCAAAAGATTATGTAGTTATTTTATATTACTGATATTCAGTGTTTAAGTTGTTTTTTTTGTGTATAAATAAATGAGACAAAGTTATGAGAATTAAAGAAATAGTAAAGTTGATAACGGAAGAAGCCGCCCTGTCGTTGCAAGAATCTTATGACAATTCGGGTTTGCTCATTGGTGATGAAACGGCAGAAGTTGAACGTGTTTTATTGGCAGTTGATGTTACTGAAGAAGTTGTTGAAGAAGCCGTTTCCAAAAAGTGCGGATTAATTATTGCGCATCATCCCTTGATTTTTAAAGGCTTAAAATCTATTAATCCAGTAAATCCTGTTGAGCGTATCGCTATTAAGGCCATTCAAAATAACATTGCCATTGCTGCCATGCACACCAATCTTGATAATTATCAGTTTGGTGTAAATGCAAAGTTGGCTGCAGTTCTCGGTTTAAAAAATCTTGAGATATTAAGTCCAATAAAAGCTGGTTTGCGTAAGCTTATTGTTTTTGTGCCACAACATCATGCTG
>CAZOEV010000009.1:0-14226 GCA_964578915.1 uncultured Lentimicrobiaceae bacterium | reverse complement strand
GCCCCAGATAGAAACTGATTTTTCATATTGAGTATAGATGCCGTTATCCTCTAAAACCTTAATTGGGTATATATCTCCTATCCAACCCCCAATAGGCTTTTTATAAATAGCAGCATTCCAAGAACCGCTAACAATGATATACTCACCATGAATGGCGACCGCTATTCCAAAATGTTTTTGATTTTCCGGAGGGATTAGTTCTGCCGTGTTTTCCCAAACTCCAATATGATTATTTTGATAAATAAATACGGAACTTAAATCGTTAGCGTTTTTACCCGGTGCCCCAATAACAGCTGTTTTTCCATCAATAGAAACAGAATACCCAAACATTTTATGAATATTTGTTCCTACAACTAACTGAGAACCCGGGCCGGACACTCCCCATTGCTCAACTTGGATGCTAGCCGGACTACCCTGAACATGAGCACCATATTCATCATAAGCCACTACATCAAAGTAACCGTAACGTGTTTCATCATTGGTACTCGCAGTAGTGTAAATGTAATTGATGATACTACTATTCACTAAATTAGTACCAGACGGTATTGCAACAGATATCCAATTGGAATATTGCACTGGTATTACTACTTGCCAGTTCATACCTTTTAAACCGGGGTTTTTTATTGTAAATTGATTTGAACCGGTAGGTTCGCCTTCTGCATCAAAAGTAAAATAAGCATAGTTATCAGTTATAATCTCAAGAGCAGCCATGTTTGGCGTTACCACTATTTCCTGTTCATCAAACGCATAAAAAGATATGGTGTTGTTATATTTCGGGTCAAGCAATTCTCCATAATTATGTGAATTATTCCATGTTTCCAACCGTAAAACATAGGTGTCTTCTACATCATAAGTATACGTAAAGTATAATGTATTAAAATAATATTCATCATACTCAAATGTTTCTTCTTTATAATCAATTCTTTCACCCTGGCTGTCAAAAAGCGACCAACGCACATTAGTAGGATACCAGTACTCTTCGGGCCACCCGGGATTACCTATTGGTTCAATTTGTGCGTAATAAGTGTTTTGAGCACCCTGACAAATAGTGAAGGGGTTGCAGCACACTGATGCTTGGAGAAATTTAGGCGCGTTTTCAACTATAATTCGGGTTTCCGCATTACCTCCATACGGGAAACCTGAGGCTGTTATATACAGTTGTATTTGGTATTCGCCTGCACTTTCGAACTGAAATTTACGTTCAGGAAACGAAGGGCCAAAATTGGTTTGTGTAATTACTTCGTAATAACTGGGTTCACCAACTTTAGTAATAGAATATGTTTCAGTAAATATTGTTGATTCATCAAAATCATCGAGGTTATAAAGAACAGGACGTAGAATAACATCCGTATATGGATAAACCGCATCATTATTTGTTTCATTCACCAACGAAACAAGTATATCATCCGGCTGTACAATTATCTCTTTAATATCATATACCGTTTGCTCATGACCTGTATTTGGATTTATACCTGTTACGAAAGCCTCCACCTGATAGGTACCATATTGTGAGTAATTATGATTAAACGTCACCTTATGATAGTCATCCTGCAAAGTTTGACTTAAGCCGTCTCCATATTCTATGGTAAAAGAATATGGCGGTTCAAGGTTTTCGGCTGAAACATCAAAATCCCATAAATTATCTGTTAACTGCCAGGCCACAATATCGGCCCAGGGCATGGTTGCCGGATCAAAGTTAAGGTGTTTTTCTTCGTAGTCGTTTCCAATTCCGTTTGATACAGTGAGGCTTACATTGTAGTCAAAATTAGGTTCAAACTCTATGTCTTGCGGATTTTCATCAAAGGATGTTACTCCATTTCCAAAATCCCAGACAAAATTATTTACAATGCCTTCTGAATTATTATAAAAATCCACTTTTATAATTGGCTCTTCATCGCGGCCAGTAACTACACGAGGCACAAACAGAAAGCCTGCTACCGGTGCCGTCAGATGTTGGACAGAAACCTCCTTGGTTATTTGATAGTTTTCGTTTCCATTAATTTTTAACTTTACATAATACACCCCTTCAGTATTATAGGTGTGAACCGGTTTGATGCATTGATTGCCGGGTGGCTGATTGCATAGCGTACCATCACCGAAATCCCAACTGTATGCAACAATAGTATGAGGTGATTCTGGGAAAAACTGAACAGTTAAATCCTGACTTCCTGATGGCTCAAATGTAAAATTTATATCCGGTTGTCCTATATAAACCTTGTGATTTTCATCATAACCATTGCCTAATGGCGGACTAAAAACTGATGGCGCTGCACTTTGGCGAATAGGAATCTGATTGGCATCTTTTTGCATAAGGTTGCCATGCACATCCTTGCCGCCAATCTGCAATTCATTAAAAGCATGCAACTGAAGTGCATTAGCTGGCACACTGAATTCCCACAATGTTTGTTCTAAATTTGAAGCAACAGTTGCTGAATAGCTATAGTCATTGATGTTTAATTCAACTTCCGACATGGCTTCTGACGCTGTAACAATTACCTGCAAATTTTGCTGCTCAAAGGTAACATCCGGCAAAGGCGACAATATCATACTGCCTGATGGCGTAGGATTCCACTGCCGCAAATAGTTATTATCACTACCCGCCTGTGTTATTTTTACTTTTTGTACAAATGGCACGAAGTTGTCGATTTGAAAATTATATGGAATAGCTGTTACAAAACTCAATTCCTTAACAGTAGTGATTTTATTAAATGCCTGATAATCACCATCAGGGTGCCGTGATTCTAAATTATGACGTGCATATTCCAAGGTGCTACCCATAGTATGATGCCTGTGAATACGTGGGTAAAAATCTGAAAAATAAAAATTATCCCATGGATGACCGTTATTAGTTGAGTATGCAATTGGCTCTGTACCAGTTTTAATGGTTGAACCTTGCCCAGTTGTAATTCCAAATGGATACAACTCCGATGGATTAAATGCACGACGACCACCATGATCAATATAGGAAGTAAAATATTGACCTATGTAATGTTGATAGGATGAAGTTAGCGCGCCCCAATTTGCGTGATCTTCAGATGGTTTATGTTCTGGCTTGATAAATAGCTCAACCATGTCAACATCCATTACTGCGTTTGGATAGCGGGAACCAAGAACAGCATTATCCATAGTTGCTCGTGTTTTGAAATAGGAATTTCCTGAAGCACCATACTTGATCTCATGCTCCAATATGTCGCATGAGTATTGCGTATGTGTACCGTAATCTAATACGGAGAGGGGATCATAATTGTTGTAAATATCATTATGATCGTTAATTGCAGCTTCAATATCACGAAATGCATAAAGGTGTAGGTGCGGCGCAACAGTGTACCCTATATTCATAGAGTTGCCTATTATGGCCAGCTCTTGATCTGCTGATACTGTATTTGTTACAGGATATTCCTGTTCATTGTATGTAACAAAACCTTCCTCTATCCCGTACGCCTGCTCTTCATCTATGTTAAGAATCACATATTCTGGAGGATCTACCTGTGCGAGAATAAGTGCCATATTCTCAATCAACAATGGTATATCGATAGTTGGGCCATAAGTCTCAAAAATATGACCATACCCAAAATGCGCATGATTATCTTCGCCCTCGACAATTATATATTTATATCCATTAGCTCCCTGGATTTTTTTTATAGTTCCAGGACAGGGTGATAAAATACGATCTCCTACAGGTTGCCCAACCCTTCGTAAATCAATACCTCTATGCCAATAACTACCTTCTGCCCTTGCACCATAGTCTGAGACAATATCATTCTTTGTGTATTGCACCTCATTTATTTCCCCGGTTTTGATATATTTCAAAACATAGCCTTCACCCTGTGCGCATAATTTGTGTGCAAAAAGAATTATAAACCATATGAAAAATAACTGTTTCATTTTATTGTTTTATTATTAAATTCCTCATCAAAGCGCATTAAAACAGTATTTGCATCATGCTTGTTCTTCACTCCAAAAACAAATCCCTCTGGTGTTACATATTTTCTCTTGCGAGCATGTTCTTTTAATATTGACGTAGAGTATTTTCGCTGCTTTTCCGGGTCAATAACTATGTACACACGTTTATCAAAATCAATTTGATCTGTGTGTGCAATCTGAATGAGATTATCGTAATTAACTACATACAAGTCATAAGATGATTTTGCAAATTCAACTACTTGAGTATGAAGAATCATGTCGTTTTCAATATCTATAATTCTATAACCCGTATTTGTCCAATCCAGTCCTTCATCATCCAGATGCACACCAAATGCATGGGCAAGATATTTACCGTTGTCCGTTATTGCTATACTGGTAATATCAACATCAATTGATTCTATTGTTCTGTAAAGTTCCCCCTTTGAGTTATAGATGTGGATTACAGTCTTATAGCCATACAGGCAGTAGTCAGAATATATTCTTAAATAATGTGGAATAATCGCAAATTGTTTATTGTCTGAAATTATTATTGTGGAGTAAGTAGAAGCAGCCAACGGCTCTCTTCCACAATAGGATGGATAGCTTGGCTGTTCAGAATAATTTATATAATCCTGAAAAATCTCTGATTTTGAAATCCCACCTCTTAAATCGAATGTTTTACTCTGTTTTAAGATGGTATCCCCCGTATCTTCAAAAGGTAAATTCCAGTAAGGGCTAAACTCAACAATGCTAAATGATCGGAGAACTTCATTCTTTACTGTATCAACAAAGGACACAATACAGGAGTCAGAACCATGAGGGCTAAATTTGAATGTTATAGTATTCTGCCCTTGAGCTTGTAATGCGAAAAAGATTATAATTAGAAGGCTAAATACAGTTGAGGTTCTTTTCATAATACATTTAGTGTTAATATTTCAGGTTTGCTTGTTTTAACTGTAGCAGTTCCACCTGCAAAGTATTGATTTTACGATCCTGTTCAAGCAGGTAAAGGGTAAGTTCTTCAATTTTTTTCAGCAGCAGGCCGTTCATTTCACCCAAGTCAATACCTTGTTCAAGCACTTCTGTTTCTTTTGGAATATCCGGTAAATGACTGTTTTGAGTGATAAAAGATTGCAGCTCGGCGAGCGGCATCAGTTCATAGTCCGGCTTTAGCACTTTATCCCACCAAAAACTGGTGTTAACACGCACTTGATTAGCTGTTATTTCTCCATTTACAAATAAGTTGGTACTATAATCCGGATTTCCGAAATAGACATTGTTATCAGCCCTGATAGACATCACTTTCATGTTTTCATTATGAAATTCAATTTGGCCGCCTGTCCCAAAACTGTAAAGTTTTATAGAGCCGGTATTTTGAGAATTACCAAATAAAGCAATATAAGGTTCGCTTTCATCATTTCCGGCAAATATCTTGAATGGTTGCCAGCTGGTTCTATTACCTTTTATATTGCCATTATTGCTAAGCATCATATTCCCGTTAATTTGAAGTGATTCTGTTGGTTGGTCTGTACCAATCCCTACTCTGTCATAACCCGTAACAAAAACGTTATTTCCCTGTCGCTGCCATGGGCCAATATTAAGAATGGTTTCAGGATTAGTCCAGATAGCATGTCCCTGGTCATCTGAGGTAAGCAGATAGCCCGGGTAAAATCCCTGGGTTAGCTGTAAGCTTTCGCTCCTTATTTTTCCGGCCACATCTAGCGGAGCTTCCGGAGCAAATGTGCCAATACCTACCTTTCCCTCGACAAGCACATTATTTTGATCATTGGGAACAGGAACATGATATCCCACTGAAATTGTACCTAATACACCTAATGATGTTGTTGGCTGGTCAAACCCTATCCCAACATTGCCACGTGTATAAAAAATATCCGCACCATTCCCTTGCCATGGGCTAGGGTCATATGGCCCATCAGGTGTTAGCAACCGCCCCGCAAACATAATATCGCCCATTACATCCAGCTTTGCTTTCGGACTGTTAGTTCCTATCCCCACATTCCCATTCTCAAACACGAAATGCCTGTTGGTAGCCGGTGTACTAAATACCATATTTTCAGTGTTTCCAGCTCGTATGCTGTGTGTACCCAGGCCTATTTCAGCATAACGTTTGGTGCCGGTGGTGCGGTGTTCCAGCTTTAAGGTGGCAGCCTCATCCTCATCTGATAACATATGCAGCTTGGCCTGCGGATCTGTCATATTGCCAATGCCGATTTTGCCTGTGGTGCCTGCGCCTGCGGAGGAACTGACAAAGAAGGTTGGAGCTGTACTGTTGAACCCTATCATAAGTGTTGAAGGAATGCTGTTTTTCAATGTGTTTGGCACATCCCCTCCTCCAATAACAATCGCGTTGCCTGCGTTTGCTTCAACATAATTTCCAATAGCAATAGAAACTATCTTTCGAGCAAATGCTTTTTGGCCTAGTGCAATAGCAGCAATAGAGTTTGCTTCTGAATCTCGGCCACCAACAAAAGCCGCCCTCATTGTTGCCTTAACATTCTCTCCATAAGCAAATGAATTCGTGCCACTTGCTTCGCTTGCTTCACCCCCAGCAAAGGCATTTGTACCCACATTACCGACATTGCTTCCCAGTTTCATATTACCCTGCACATGCAAATCCGCTTCTGGTGTTGCTGTTCCAACGCCAACCCTGCCTTCGTTGTAATAAATATGCTTGGTTAGGGGTACATGATTCCAAATGCTTTCACCACCGACACTGCTGGAAATGATTTCCCATTCACCTAATCCGTTCAGAAATTCATATTTTTCCCCACGTTCTGTAGGTAGCGAATATTGATCGTTGATTACTAGTTCATCCACCCCCACAATACCCACCACATGTAGCAAAAACTTCTCATTAGGGTTAGCAGTCCCAATACCTACTCGACCGGGGTAACCGGGATAATATATTCCTGTTTTATCTATAGTAGGAAGCCAATATGTTTTGCTTTCGACAACATTATTATTTAACAAAACTTCTTGCTCATTGGCCTGAAGACCACCAGCAGTAGTTTGGTTTTGAGCCTCCAGCCGACCGCTAAGAGCAAATATTAGCATAAATGCACTAGGTAGAATGATGCGATACAATTTCATAAAATCCGTTTTTAAAGTTTCTGATTCACTGTTTAATAAATTTCCCACTGCCGACTTGACCGGCAAAGGTTTGTAATTCGTACACATAAGTGCCGGCTGGCAATACCTCAATGTGACATTGCACGGCTGCGGCCGCGGCCTTAAAGGCTTTGTCAAAATATTTCTGGCCAGCGATATTGTATATGCGCAGTCTGAAATCACTACCTGTTTGCAGCCCCTCTAAGCTGATGTGCAGCACATCATTAGCAGGGTTGGGCCAGACTTTACTATCTAACACTGCTACAGGCTGATCTGTCAGCTTTGTGATAAGCTCAAAATCTTCGCGCAATAACTTCCAAATATGAATGTCTTTTTCATAAAATCCTATATTTGTATATCGTGTTCCATAAACAAGACAGCCTCCATCAATAGTAGCTTCTGCTCCCCATACATCATAATAAGCATCACCTCCTAAATCCTTACGGCCCAGTAAATTCATATCCATATCAAGCATATAAACAACTGCTGTACTGGGTTCCGTTGTCCACAATTGATTATACGACTGAAAACCAGCTATATAAACTGTACTGTCATTATAATAAGCTAAACTTTTCTTTCTGGCAAGATAGTCAAGCGTATCTTTTCTATCCAGAATAACTTCTTCAAGAATATCTCCTGAGGTATTCATCTTGTATGCAGAAAACAGGTACTCCCGGGATTTATCATCATCAACAATACGATTTGAGACAACTAAAAACTCATTTTGATTAAACCATAAATCCGGGTTATACCAGCTATATCCATCGCTATTCAATTCAATATCATAAACCTTGTTCAACTCAGAATCCATAAAGGTTAAGCTCTCAAACCCGTTCATAAGAGAACCCCCTCCTATCAACATAAGGCTATCTGTGTCTGGTATCCTGCTAAGTGAATTTGTTCTTGATGATGGATATGAAGTGTAATAATGTGTCAAGAGTGTATCTCCCTGCTGGTTAAACTTAATCATTAGATAGTCACTGACTAAACGCTTACCTTCCTGTCTTTTAATTAAGCTTACCAAAGCAATATTTCCCGCATTATCAAATAGGGATACCCTTTCAGTCGCCAAAGCCTGATACCCTTCTGGTATCTGAAAAGTTTTTTCCACCATAACTTCAAGTGAGTTATTAAGGATCAGTATCCAGAAATTATCACATGAAGGTAAAAAGCTGTTTTCACCGTAACAACCGGTGATAAAATAATTACCATTGTCCAAGATATTTACCGAACTGAAATCGGTGTATATATCCGGGCTGTCAAATTGTCTACTAATATAACTTCCATCGGGGAATACCTTTATCAACAAAGCATTAAAAAAAAGTTCCTCCATACTTCCCTTTCGTCCAACTAGAATTGTATTGCCTGAGTGATCAGTAGCACTTGCACATATTTGCTCATCATCAGGTGTACTGAAACTGATCTCAAAGGAATTTTGAGTATAAGATGTAATACTAAATAGGATCGCAAAAACACTTGCTAAAAAAATATACTTATTCATAGAAGTTTAATATTCATTATAAATATCAATAGGTAAGGGGAACTCTGATATCGGCACTAAGAACCGTACTGCATAAGTCAGATTGTTTTCATGCCTTATCCTTGGAATACCAGAATCATTATAATCATCTTTCCCTTCAATTTCCGCTCCTAAAAACACCCAATCCTCAACACTTTGAAAATCCGGAAACAGGGGGTGGTTGTTGGGTACTTTATGGTAAATAACAGTTTGTTGGCCATAATAATGAAAATTCATTTTGGTATATTCAAGGCACATATCAGCTGTAATATAGTTTTCAACATAAAAGATCAAATACTCCCCGTTTTCAATATATTCGTCTCCTTTAAGGAGTATTTTAAACGAACTCGCCGTCATCCACCTGAAACCATTGGGAGGCTCAGGCCAGGCTATCATACTCTCCCATATTTTGTTTTGTAACTCTATTGCAGCATCTGACCCCTCCTTAATATCAGTAGAATCATCTTCAGGGCAATTCCCACCACCGTATCCAAACAGCCAATCATCACCTTCATAAAAAGGCCCGTAATTTACCGGCGGGTCATTTGGAGTACCCAAACGCGCACCCGTAACAGCCTCTAGCCTAATCTCCAGCTCCCCGTTTGCAACATCGCCACTACTCAGTTGCATAAACAAAAAGCCTTTTTCGTCAAAATTAGCATGGATATAAAAGCCGGTTACCAGCGAAAGGATTTCATCGTAAACCGCGACCACATCTTCAAGCAGGGCATTGCCGGAAGCATCAACGGGCAGGTACAACAAGGCGGTATCGGTAACTGTTTTGCGGTAAGTTAAATCCGGGAAGCCATAAGTGGCATTAAACAGGGTTTCCAGGTTCCAGCGGGCATCTTCCTTGCTTATCACTTCGCCACTTTTTAAATGCGGGTTTTCGCGCACCGCTGTCATTTTTTGTTTAAAACTGTTGATATCGGCTACCAGTTTGGCCGCTTTGGGTGTGTAAGCCATTTCAGCTGATTGGCCGATAGGCTCACCGGATTGTGGTTCTTTTTGGCATCCGTTCAATATGGATAATGAAACAAGTGCGAAGACCAACATTAAAGTTTGATGTGTTCTCATGGTAATTGGGTTTTTTTATTTCAATTTTTTTTTGATTAAGCTAGCCGGGAAATATCCTACGGCTTTTCTATGTTTTTAATTTGACAATACTACGCATTAATCTAATGAATAATGACGGGTGGTACATCTATTCGTTATCTGGTACAGTTTCCACGATAAGTGGTAACTTATTCCGGATAAGTGGTTACCATAAATTGGCTAATTACCACACCATTGCGCAATAAACTGTTTCAAAAAAGGCCATTTTCTCCTTGTGACAGCAATTTCAACATCATTTAGCACAACTAAACGTCTCCGCTCAATAGCTTTCAGACAACTTATAAACTTTACATTTACAAGGGTTTGATGATTCACTCTGACAAAGCCTAAACCCCGCAATGCAGCTTCGTATTTTTTGAGTGTGCTTGTAAGGTGTATCTTTTGCACCTTATCACCATTTAAAAGCTCTGCACTTAATAGATCACTCTCAATATCGATGCGTATGATGTTGTCAGGAGATACCAAGTGTTCCATATTGCAACTACAAAAACTTATACGTTTTTTAATTCTATTGGTATTGTTGCTCATTGTTGTTGCATATTAAGGGTTTGTACTTCGTCAACACAAGCATCAAACTGGTCAGCTGTGTTTAGCTCATTTACACATCCGTTCTTTAGTAGGCTGTCTGGCATGACTAATAAAATCAATAAAGGTTTGGTTCTCATAACATGAATGGGTTTAATGGTTCGTCTTGGGCTCGTTTACGCATTTCAATACATTTTTGGTTTTGCTATATTTTTTACACCAATGAAGTCAACAAAAGTTTTTGCTTGGTTTTACTCAATTCGGCAGACAAAAGCCTCCCAAAATCGTCTCTCCTTCACTACTAGTATGTCAGAAAATCAAAAAAGTAATCAAAAACATTTTTCACAATGCTCAATAACCGCTGTAATTAATTGTCTATCAACATTATCTGTGTTGAAAAATAAATCGTGGTTAACATAATGTTTTGAGTGGTTTTTAGTGGTTTTGAGGTTTTTTGGCATCTAGAATGCGAGTACAAACACTTCATTAAATAAATAAGAACTTGATGCATTTTTAAAAAAATCCATTTAAAATGCTGCTTGATTTAGCTGGTTGTTAAAAATAGTTCCTTTTAAAACACAAAAAGCCGCCTCAACGAGACGGCTTTTTGCCAATATTTCAGCATATTAATCAGTTAAAAACCGATTAGCTGATTTCTACAAATTAAATTTGTCAACCAAATCAACAACGCGGCAGCTATAGCCCCATTCGTTGTCGTACCATGAAAGCACTTTAACGGTTTTACCCATTGACATGGTGCTTTTTGAATCAAAAATTGAGGAGTGTGAGTTATGAACGATATCAATCGAAACAATCTCATCTTCCGTATATTCCAAAATTCCTTTCATCGGGCCTTCAGCAGCTTCTTTCATAGCGGCATTGATTTCCTCTTTGGTAGCTTCTGTTTTCAGGTTTACAACCAAATCAACCAGTGAGCCGGTTGGTGTAGGAACACGAACGGCCAAGCCATCCATTTTGCCTGCAAGATCAGGAATAACCAAACCAACTGCTTTTGCAGCACCGGTTGTGGTAGGAATTTGCGATAAGGCAGCTGAACGCGCACGACGTAAATCGCTGTGTGGTGCATCCAAAATAACCTGATCGTTGGTATAAGCGTGAATCGTAGTCATATACCCATTTTCAATACCAAAACGATCGTTCAATACCTTGGCAACTGGTGCCAGGCAGTTAGTGGTACAAGAGGCATTTGAAATACATTGATCGCTATCTTTCAAGTCGTTATCATTAACTCCGAGTACGATGGTAGCATCAATTTGATCTTTAGAAGGCACACATAAAATTACTTTTTTAGCGCCGTTTTTCAGGTGATCGCCATAGCCGCCTTTGCTGCTTTCACGTGATCTGAAAACACCTGTTGCTTCAACTACTACATCAGGCGTAACGGCCCATTTGATGTCGATTGGGTTGCGCTCGGCAGTAACAACAATGCGATTTCCATTCACGATAATGGCACTATCATCATGCGTGATTGTTCCGTTAAATTTCCCCTGTGTTGAATCGTATTTCAAAAGATGGGCCAACACTCTTGTATCTGTAAGATCATTGATGCCAACTATTTCCATATTTTTACGTTCCATTGCAATTTTAAATACATTGCGGCCAATGCGTCCAAAACCATTAATTCCAATTTTAACTTTTGTCATAAATATAAATTTTTAAGTGTTTACAAACTTCAAATATTGTTTGTTGGATGTTCTTTGTTAATTCTTATGGACAAATTTACGAATAATCTCTATCTTCGAGGGTTCAAACGAAAAATTATGGCAACACAATTCACTTCAAAAGCACTCGAAGCAAACCTCGCAGAAACCAGATACAGAGATATTTACATACCTGAAAAGCACCAAGAATTTATTCAGCTTGCCGCTGGATATTTTGGTATAAAAAAACGCGCAACCGATTGCATTACAGAGTTTCATCACCCTTTATCGAACCGCAAGTTTGTGATTGAAGAATTACGCGAGATGCTGATTAACGATTTTTGGTTTTATGCCAAAGATGAAATGCCCAAAAATGCACTTGAAGTGCCACTTGAGATGATGCAGCAATTGCTCAACGACAAAACTGCCTGCGAGCTGCGCATGTTGATTGCACGCACTTTGCTCGAATTGATCAGCACAATATCCGAAAAGAATAATAGGCTCGAAGATATGGCCGAGAAAGCACTAAATATTCTTGACGCCGGTTTTGCTGAGAATAAAGCCTGCTTTATCATTAGTAGTAGCCATTTTCGGAAACACTTAAACAAGCTTTCGGAAATTGAAGGCTTGAACTTGAAGGCTTTCAAGCTTTTAAAAAAGATAAAATCAGAGACTTATAATTTCTGGCAAACGAGCACAACAGTAGAAAAATGGATAAAAAAAGAAGCTAAACTGCTAAATCCGAAAGAAGCGAAAGCACTGGAGCAACGCATTGGGAAACCTTATTTTCTGGATTTAGCCAAAAAAATAGATGCCGCCAAAACTTGGGGCGAACTCAATGAATTACCTATTTACGATGAAATTGCAAATCACTTTGGGAGCGGCGGTGATATCTTAGATAGTTTTCTGAAGAAATTTCAGTACGCCTTTTACCTCCTGCACCTTTCTGGTATGAGCAGCCAGCAGGAAAGGCTGATTTGGAACCTGGATAAGATGATTCGTCAGGCGATTGATGAAATACCGCAAAATGAAGTTATTACGTTTATTGATCAGATTTTTGATATTTCTAAAGAACTCCAAAAATCTCATGCAGCGGCGGTGCTTGATTTCCAGCTTACTTTGGGCCTAAAAGTGATTGATATTGACACAACTGATTACAAAGAAATTATCAATCACTTTGAAAAAAAATTGATCGAGTTTGGTTTTGTAACACCCGGAATGGTTTTCGTGGATGAAGACTGGCAGCTGAGCGTGAACGAAAATCACATCAAAAACATCCGCATCTGGCTACAGCTTATTGAATATTCGCAGTCGCTGATGGAAAAACTACTCTCGGCACTAATTGTAAATCTGCGTCTTGGCGGAATTTTTATCAGCGACACAGACCTTTTCCAGCGCGAAATCACGAAAATCCTCAACTCAAATATTACACCTTATTATAAAAAGGTAAAACAGCTCACGCGTATTTTTCCGGTATATTTTAACGAAATTGGTGCCGAAGGCGAAATCAGAAAAGTAACCACCACCATGGACGAAATCTGCGGAAGGCGCGACAAACTCATCCATTTTTTGCGCAAACAAGTGCACACCGAGAGCAACAATACCCTGATTGAACTTACGCGCCGCATTTTTCAGTTTTGGCACGATGGCGACCTGAAAAAGCTGCGTAACGCACTGCCCGACAATGTGTATCAAAATATTGACACCCAAAGCGATTATTTTGTTACCGTAAATCAGCTTTGCCAAACCATGGCCAAGCTCAACAATTCCGGGCCTGACGGACTTTTGGCAATCAGCCTAGTCAGTTTTGAAAAATTGCTTGAAAAAGCCGGAAAGCAATCCAAAGCCTCTATAGATATTATCCAACGCGACAGCGAACGCCTGCACGATATTCGCGAGCTGTATGACCACCTGCGTGAAAAATATTCCTTTGAAACCGTCAATATTATCAGCCTTTTGCGCCGTTATCCGTTTATTCCCGATGAGGAAATTGACCAGTTGCAGCACGCGCTAAACAAAACAAATTTCGAGCAGTCGCTTAAGCTCATTTATTCGTTTATGGATCGGCTGAAAAAAATAATTTTCAATCCCGAAGAAAGCGAAAGCTGGGAAAACATTTACCACAAACGGCATATTGCCATCGGTATTCCGTCGATGTATGGCGTGTATCGCGAAAATAAATTTGAAGCTTTAGGCCTTACTTTCCGCCTAGAAAAAGTGGCCACGCGCTTGATGGAAAAAGTGGTTTCAAACCTTAACCTCGATTATATTTCGGCCCGCACACTCGAAGAAATAAATGTTATTCTGGAATATTTTCGCGAAGGCCTGGAGCTGGATGGCATCACCAACCAAAGCTTTGATTCAAACCTACAG